>CAMDGT010000020.1 GCA_945898025.1 Rickettsia typhi
CAATACTCAGCAACCTTCTTAAAATGTAAGGCGGGGGGAAGTGAACCCTATAAGCTCTATTTAAAATAGTGCGACAGCCCTCAACCGAGGAAGATGCGGTCCAGATAATGCCAATAATCGCAATAGTTAGAAATTGTTGTGGAGGACCAGATATTATCTCCATAATTCTAGGTTTTAAAAACCCTAACATATCTTTTGGCAATGCTTCTAATAATATTTCAATGATTTCTAGTCCGGCATTTGATGCACCGATATATCCAGCAATTGAAATCAAAAAAATTAAAAAGGGAAATAAAGATAAAAAACTTAAAAATGCTAGATAGCCAGCATGTTCTACTCCATCTTGCCTAATGACATCTATTAAAGAAATGCGAAGTATTTTTAAGGGAATAAAAAAATATTTACGAAAATAGTATGAAGATTTTGATCTTTGTTTTTTCATGTCAATAAATTAGCAACTCGATGATTACAAAGAAATTAAAAATAACACCATATTTTATGAGCAAATCTCTCTCATCCTCGCATAACTTTTTGCAAAACCTTTTAAATTATATTCATCAATTGAATATTTACCAATTGATGAATCAGATCTTGAGATAAGAGTATCGCTACCTATAATTTTTTGGATTATTTTTGGATTATCATTTTTGTTAATGGGCCATGCAAGACTATCATTGGCTATAAAATCGTAATTTTTATTGTCTATTAAAACCAAGATAATTGATTTAAACTTATATTCAAAACCAGCAAATAAGGAAACCTCCTCTACTCTTGTTTTAGTAGAGCGAGAAATCATTAGGAAAGGCTGTTCTCTTTTTGTGTAATCAGTTTCTCCGACGGTTGATTTATTAACCAAATAGCATAATTTTTCATATTCCGAAATTTCTTTTTCGAATAATGTCCAGTTGCCAAAACGACTATCTATGGTTTGTGACGAGGCATTATAATTAAAAAATAAAATGATAAAAATTTGAAATTTAAAAAATCTAATTAAATTTTTTAATAAATTAAGAAATTCTTTGAAGAGCATAGATTAAAATTTGTTTTAAGTGTTCTTTTGCGGTTGAATCTTGAAATACCGTTAAAGAATTTATAGCATTGTGATAATGCTGATTTGCTATATCTAAAGATTTTTTAATTGATTGATATTTTTTAACCAATCCTAGAATTAATTCAAAATCTTTAGCATCTTTATCGCTAGAAGATAAATTTTTAAGAAATATTTCTTTAATTAAAGCGATATCTTGAGAATTGTTGATTTTGTTAGCTTCTATTATTGTAATTATTATTGGCAGAGTAATTTTTCCTTCAAAAAAATCATCACCCAATTGCTTGCCAATTGAATTTTCATCTCCGATATAATCAAGAATATCGTCAACTATTTGAAAAATAATACCTAAATTTTTACCAAATATTTTCAAAGAATCAATTTCTTCATAACTTCCTAAATTTATAATCCCAGCAACTTCTGTAGAGGCGGAAAATAAAACTGCAGTTTTTGAATTTATTATTTCTAAATATTTTTCAATTGTTAAGTTTATTTCTGCAAAATTTTCTAGTTGCATTACTTCGCCATCAGCTATCTCGCTCGAAACTTTTGAAAGCAATGCTAGAGCTTCAAGGTTTTTAGTCTTAACCATTAACTGAAATGCAATAGAAAAAAGATAATCACCAACTAAAATGCTTGATTTATTATCCCACATTGAATTAGCGGTTTTTTTCCCTCTTCGTACCTCGCTATTATCAACCACATCATCATGAAGTAACGTTGCGGTATGTATCATTTCAATGGCAGAAGCTAGATAATAAACATTACTGTTTAATGAGTTGTGAGAGTTATTGCAATTAAATAAATTACTTGCAATCATTAATAGCAAGGGCCTAATTCTCTTGCCCCCAGAATTAACTAAGTGACTCGATATCTCCTCAATTAGGGGAGATTTTCCGCTTGCGAAATTGATTATAATTTCATTTACTTTTTCAATATCTTTAGCGAAATAATCGGTAATTTTTTTAATATCAGCCATCTTTAATTTTAATTTTTAAGAGTATAATTGCAAAGTTTTTGTTTTACATTCTTCTATTTTTACAGCAATATCATTAAGAATCGCTCTAACGATTTCAATAGTCTTTTGAGATTCTCCAGTTTTAATGTATTCTATGTAATGAGTAGTAAGTTTGTCTGCACATTCCTCAAGATGCAAAACAATTTCCTCGATCACTAAAAATTGATTGACATTTGAATTTTCTTCATTTTCAGCGTCAATTCCCTTGATTAATTTATCTGCATAATCATAATATTCCAATATTTCATTATATAATTTTTCTTGCTTTGAGGTTGCCATTTTATTGGTTTTTATGATTAAAATTTTTTAATAAAAAAATAAAGTTTTATAAATTGACTCTAATTTTTAGTCTAAAATTGAGAAAAGCAACAATTTTATCTTTTTTTTTAAATAAGTTTATATTATAATTTTTCTTAAAATTCATTTTTTTAATTAAAAATACCAAGCAATATTTATATCAATTTTTTAATATAATCAACATAAATTAGGTAATAATTTTCTTAAAAGCAGAATTTAATCGCTAAATAAAAAATGAAAGAGATAAAAACAAAAGTAGAAAAAATCTGCATTGATGCTAAAAAAGCAACTGAATCACTTGCTAACCTCGATACATCAATCAAAAATAAGATATTAAACGAAGCAATAAAATTACTCAAAAAAAATACTCAAAAAATTATTAAATCTAATCAAAAAGATTTAAGAAATGCAAAAGAAAATAATTTATCACTTGCAAAAATCGATAGGCTAACTCTTGATGAAACAAGAATTAATGCAATAATAAATTCCATAAAAGAAATAATTAAACTTCCCGATCCAGTGGGGAAAATTTTACAAGAAACATCTCGCGATAACGGATTAAACATAAAGAGAGTATCAACACCGATAGGTTCTTTGCTTGCAATATTTGAAGCTAGACCAAATGTTGCAAGCGACATTGCCGCATTAGCAATAAAGTCTGGAAATGTTTCAATTTTAAGATGCGGTTCTGATTGTATAAATTCAGCTAAAATTATTGCTGAAATATATCGTGAAGCCTTAGAAATATGCGATGTAAACAAGAATGCAGTAATTATTGTCCCAGAAATTGAAAGAGAATATGTGATTGAACTCCTAAAAATGGATAATTATATTGATGTAGTGGTGCCTCGTGGCGGTAAATCATTAATTAAAGCGGTTATTGAAAATACGAGAATTCCTGTTTTTAAGCATTTAGACGGAAACTGTCACACTTATATTCATGAAAAATGCGATTTTGACAAAGCAAGAAAAATTGTTTTTAATGCCAAAATGAGGAGAACTGGAATATGCGGTGCCACAGAATCTTTGCTGATTGACAAAAAAATTTCTAAAAGAATTCTACCCCTTATAGCAAGAGATCTAACCTCATCTGGTTGTGAAATTCGTGGCGACAAAGAATCTTGCGAAATTGACAAAAAAATTAAACTTGCTGACGAGCAAGATTTTTATACCGAATTTCTTGATAAAATAATATCAGTCAAAATAGTTAAAGATTTAGATGAAGCAATTAAACATATTGCTATTTATGGTTCATCTCATACCGAAAGCATAATTACCGAAGACAAAAAATCTGCTACAGAATTTTTACAAAGAGTAAATTCAGCAATTGTAATGCATAACACTTCAACACAATTTGCAGATGGCGGAGAATTTGGACTTGGCGCGGAAGTAGGAATTTCAACAGGCAAAATTCATGCTCGCGGTCCAGTAGGATTAGAGCAGTTAACCACTTATAAATACATAGTTGAATCAAATTGTGGATTAAGAAAATAACTCACGATTATAAATATTAAAAAAAATAGTTGATTTTTATTTTTCAAAAATTAATTTTACTTCGTTTTTTAGAGACTATATAGTTTATTACTCAAAATTAATTAGCTTTATAGCAATTATTTGTTTGAAAAAATCATTAATTAGCAGATAAATTAACTAAATTCATATTTAATCTGTATTAGTAAAATTAAAAATGCCAAAAGTTTCCATTGTTGCAAAAAATTATGCCAAAGCACTTTTTAACAGTTCAAAAAAGCATAGCGTTCTTGAATCAGTTTTTAAAGAACTAGAATCATTTCGCAATAATTTTAATAACAGTTTTGCCAATGAGCTTAAAAACCCTGTTATTTCAAGACAAGATATCGAAAAAATAATGAAAGAGATATCGCAAAAATTTAACTTCAGTAAAATTACAACTGAATTTTTTGTTACCTTGTCAAAAAATCATCGATTAAATCTTTTTCCGGAAATATACCAAGAATTTAATCGCTTAATAAAAAATCAATCAAAAATAATTTCTGCAGAGCTGATATCCGCCGAAAAAATGATTGATGAACAAATAGAGCAAATAAAATCAATTATTTCTAAGAAATACCCCGACAAAACAATAGAAATTATTGAAAAAATTAATAAAAACCTAATTGGTGGGTTTCAAATCAAAATAGATTCCGTTATTATTGATGCAAGCACTAAAAATGAAATTTCTTTAATCAACGAAAAACTAATTAAAACATTAAATTAACTAAAAATATGAACTTTAAAGCTTCAGAATTCTCACAAATTTTACAAAAAACAATCAACAATTTTCAAAGTTCTGCTCAATTAAAAGAAGTTGGAGAAGTAATAAAAGTAGGAGACGGCATAGCCACAGTATACGGATTAGACAACATACAAGCTGGTGAATTAGTTGAGTTTGAAGCAATTAATGATAACGGAGTAAATGAGCCAATTAAAGGAATTGCACTTAATTTAGAGTCAGAAAGTGTTGGTATAGTTATCTTTGGAGATTCTCAAAAAATTAAAGAAGGCTCTAATGTTAAAAGAACTGGTAAAATTATTGAAGTTCCAGTAGGAATGGGAATGCTTGGTAGGGTTGTTGATGCTCTTGGAAACCCAATAGATTGCAAAGGGCCTCTACAAAATGTTGAATATAAAAGATTGGAAGTAAAAGCCCCCGGGATAGTTGCAAGAAAATCAGTCGGTGAACCTATGCAAACTGGTATTAAATCAATTGATTCGCTTATACCAATTGGCAGAGGTCAAAGAGAGTTGATAATTGGCGATCGTCAAACTGGAAAAACTGCAATAGTTATCGATAGCTTTATAAATCAAGTAAAAACTAACCAAAATGCAAAAAGCGACAAAGAAAAATTATTTTGTATTTATGTCGCAATAGGTCAAAAAAGATCAACAGTTGCCCAGATGGTAAAAACCCTTGAAGAGGCTGGAGCCCTAGAATATTCAATAATTGTCTCAGCAACTGCATCAGAAGCATCAGCATTACAATTTTTTGCCCCTTATACAGGTTGTGCAATTGGAGAATTCTTCCGCGATAACTCAATGCATGCAGTAATTGCATATGACGACCTTAGTAAACATGCGGTTGCATACCGCGAAATGTCTCTATTACTTCGTCGCCCACCAGGAAGAGAAGCATATCCCGGAGATGTATTTTATGTACACTCTCGTTTATTAGAAAGAGCCGCAAAAATGTCTGATGCTCTAGGAGGAGGCTCTCTAACTGCACTACCAATAATTGAAACACAAGCAGGAGATGTATCTGCCTACATCCCAACCAATGTAATATCAATTACTGATGGACAAATATTTTTAGAAACAGAATTGTTTTACAAAGGTATTAAACCTGCAGTAAATGTTGGTTTATCGGTTTCTAGAGTTGGTTCAGCTGCTCAAATTAAAGCGATGAAGCAGGTAGCTGGAACGATAAAGCTAGATCTAGCACAATTTCGTGAATTAGAAGCATTTGCGCAATTTGGTTCAGATCTTGATCCGGCAACTCAAAAACTTCTTGATAAAGGAAAAAAGCTAACTGAATTATTAAAACAAGAACAATATAAACCAATTGCGGTTGAAGAACAGGTTGTGACCATATACACTGGGGTTAAAGGCTATCTTGACAAAGTCAACTTAAAAGATGTTAATAGATTTGAAAAAGAATTTATTAGAAAAATCAAAATTTCTCAACCAGATATTTTAGAAAAAATAAAAGAGGAACAAAAAATATCAGACTCCGTTGAGTTAAGGTTAAAATCTTTTTTAGAAGAATTCTTAGAAATATTCCTTAACCACAACTAGTAATATTTTTAAAATGGCAAACCTTAAATCTCTAAAAATTAGAATTAAATCAGTAAAATCTACTCAAAAGATGACAAAAGCCATGAAAATGGTTGCAGCGTCTCGTCTTAGAAAAGCAAGAACTGCCGTTGAATCTTCTCGTCCTTATATTAATAAAATTAGCGAAATGCTGAATGATATTGCTGGTAATATTATTTTAGAAGGTTCGGAATCAGAATTTCCATTACTAACAGGCAATAAAGAGTCAAAAATTCATTTATTAATAGTTTTGTCATCAGATAGGGGTTTGTGTGGTGGTCTCAATGGATCTACGGCCAAACTGGTAAAATCTCGTATTTCCAAATTAAAATCAGAAAATAAAGATATTAAAGTTTTATTTGTTGGTAAAAAAGCTTATGAGTTACTAAAGATAACTCATAAGGAATACATAATAAAAACAATAAACGGTGCATTTCGTAGTACGGTGCAATTTAATCAAGCTCAAGAAATTGCAAATGAAGTAATTCAAATGTTTACAGAAGGTCAATTTGATGTTTGCGAAATTATTTACAGCGAATTTAAGTCTGCAATCAATCAAGAACAAAAATATCAACAATTAATACCTCTAGAAATAGATTTAAGCAAAGAAATTAATGATAAGGAAGATGATCTTTCTCCAATATCTTATGAACCTAATCAAGAAGTAATTTTAAACGAATTATTGCCAAAAAATATTGCTATTCAAATTTATAGCAGAATGTTAGAAAACTTTGCCTCCGAACAAGGAGCAAGAATGTCTGCTATGGAATCCGCAACAAACAATGCTGGAAAAATGATAAAAAATCTTACATTAGTTTATAATCGTACCCGTCAAGCAAATATCACCAAAGAGCTAATCGATATTATTTCTGGCGCTAATTCTGTATAATATCCAAATATCAGATAATTAAACCATCGAATGATTTTACTAATCGATAATTACGACAGCTTTACTTTTAATCTTTATCACTATGCTTTAGAAGTTAGTAATCAAGAGGTGTTAGTTAAAAGAAATGACAAAATATCAATTGCCGAAATATCAGAAATTAATCCAGAATCAATAATTCTATCTCCAGGCCCTTGCACTCCAAACGAAGCTGGAATATGCCTTGATGTTATTAGGAATTTTAAAGATGCAATACCTATTTTAGGAGTTTGTCTTGGACATCAAGCGATAGGACAAGCCTTTGGTGGCAAAATCATCAAAACACATCCTATGCACGGAAAAGTGAGTAAAATTAATCATAATCAAAAAGGTTTATTTAAAGATATACCTTCTCCCTTCGAGGCAACTCGTTATCACTCATTAATTATTGAAAAATCAACCTGCCCTACAGAAATTGAAATTACAGCAACAACTGAAGATGGGATAATAATGGCAATTGAACATAAAGAACATAAAATATTTGGAGTTCAATTTCATCCAGAGTCAATATTATCAGAATTTGGACATCAAATAATAAAAAATTTTTTCACCATTTCAAAAACTAAATAACAAGATAGTTTTTATTTTATACGAGAAAATGTTTTTATTAGTTACTTTTTAGTTATATTACTAATCTCGACAATATAGCTAACATTAGAAGTTATGCTTTGATGAAGAATGTAATCAAAGTTAAATATTTTTTTAGCATCTTGCAACTCTGATTCAAAATTTTTTCCCTTTAAAAAAAGGCAATAACCATCTTTATTTAATAATTTAAGACTATATTCAAGTAATTTTTCTAAAGACGCCAAAGCACGAGAAATTATGCAATCAAACGGAAATTGATTTATTTCTTCAATTTTACGATTATGAACTGTTATTTTATTTTTCGATATTTTTCTTGCCAACCTTAAAAATTCACATTTACGAAATGATTTTTCGATTAGGTGAATCTCTTTTATTCCTGCTATTGATAAAACTAAACCCGGTAAACCAGCTCCACATCCAAGATCTGCAAATTTATGATTTTCGCTTTTTATAAATTTAAATAACTGTATGGAATCAACAATATGGCGATTCCATACATCTTCAGTAGTTGATTTTCCTATTAAATTAACTTTTTTATTTTCTTCAATTAACAAATCAACAAATTCTTCAAGAGAATTTTTACTTGATTCGTCAATAATTTTAAATTTTTCTATCTCAGCAAATGCTTGCTCTTTTTTTGTAATAATATTCATTTTTAATATGATATTTTAATATCTGCACCGCAAGAAATAAGTTTTTCTGCTAATCTTTCATAACCTCTTTCTAAATGATGAAGTTGAGTAATCGTTGTTTCGCCATTAGCAACAAGAGCAGCAAGAACCAAACAAACCGATGCTCTTAAGTCAGTTGCCATAACTTCAGCTCCATTAAGATTCTTAACCCCTTTAACTATAGCAATTTTACCTCTAATTTCGATATCAGCCCCCATTCTTGCTAGTTCAGAGATATGCATAAAACGATTTTCAAAAATATTTTCTTCAATTACAGATGTTCCATCAGCAACAGCCATTAAAGCCATAAATTGAGCTTGCATGTCAGTAGGAAAGCCCGGGAAAGGACTGGTAGAAATATTGATTGATTTAATTTTAGAAGAGACTCTTTTTACCTCAATTTCATCTTTAGAAATTTGAGTTAATAAACCGCCAGAAGCTTCTAAATCTTCTTTTAAACCACTAAATAGCCACGGCTCAATATTTTGCAATATAATTTTACCATTAGTAATTAAAGATGCAATTGCATAGGTTCCCGCCTCAATTCTATCTGCAATCACTTTATGTTTGGTTCCGCTTAATTTATCGACTCCAACTATTTTTACTTGAGGAGTTCCTGCTCCAACTATTTTTGCACCCATTGCATTAAGGCATTTTGCCAAATCGATAATTTCTGGTTCACAGGCTGCATTATTGATTACAGTTTCACCTACCGCAAGCGAAGCCGCCATCATTGTATTTTCAGTTGCTCCTACTGATATTTTTTCAAAATGAATTTCTGCTCCTTTAAGCCTACCATTAACAGATGCTTCTATATAGCCACCTACTAATTCTATTTTTGCACCCAATTTTTCCATTGCTTTGAGATGCAAATCAACGGGCCTAGTTCCAATAGCACAACCCCCCGGAAGAGAAACCCTAGCCTTACCAACTCTAGCTAGCAATGGCCCTAGAATAAATATTGAGGCTCGCATTTTACAAACTAGATCGTATGAAGCAACGGGATTAGTTACTTCAATGGCCTGTAATTTCATAACTCTACCTTGATGACCTTCATCAGATTCAGAGCCATCTAAAAAAACTTCTACCCCTATTGAACCAAGTAAGGTAGCCATGTTCGCTATATCAGAAACTTGAGGAATATTAGTTAAAATCAAAGGTTCTTCAGTTAGTATTGAAGCAACCATCAATGGCAATGTTGCATTTTTTGCTCCCGCAATTGCAATTTTACCAAATAAGCCTTTATTGTTGCCAGTAATTATTAATTTTTTCATTCATCTATTCGTAGTTGTCGACAATAAATTGATTTAAGAGTCGTAATCCAAAACCAGTAGCCCCTTTAATGGCAAAACTATCACCCTTACCTTTCCAAGCTACCCCAGCTATATCTAGATGAGCCCACTTTATTTCATTCTTTGCTTCATTTTCTTTATCAACAATGAATCTTTTTAGAAATTGGGCGGCGGTTATACTTCCCGCGCCTCTGCCACTACCAACATTTTTCATATCCGCAATATCAGAATTTATCATCTCGTCATAGGCATCGCCAAGAGGCATTCTCCAGAGGTTTTCTTCTGTTTTTAAACCAGCACTTATAAGCTGTTTAGAGAGATTATCATCGTTAGAAAACATTCCCCCGTAAATATCTGACAAAGATACAACTATTGCACCAGTTAAGGTGGCTAAATCGACAATTAATTCAGGATTAAATTTAGTTTTAGTATAATATAAGGCATCAGCAAGAACTAATCTACCTTCTGCATCGGTATTGATTATCTCAATAGTTTGACCAGACATTGATTTTACGACATCCCCCGGTCTTTGAGCATTGCCAGAAGGCATATTTTCAACCAAACCAACTACTCCAATAGCATTTACTTTTGCTTTTCTTTGAGCGAGAAGACGAAGCAAACCGACAACTACAGCAGAACCAGCCATATCAGTTTTCATATCTTCCATATTGTTTGCTGGTTTTAGAGATATTCCTCCCGTATCGAAAGTTACTCCCTTACCAACAAAAGCAAGTGGAGCATTGCCTTTTTTTCCGCCATTCCATTTCAAAACTATCAATTGTGATTTTTTGTCACTACCTTGACCAACTCCTAGCAATGCATTCATACCTAGTTTTGCCATCTGTTTTTCATCAAGAATTTCTATCTCTAAACCTTCTTGCTCTAATTCTTTGCATATTTCAGCATAAGATTCTGGATGAAGCTTGTTAGCAGGCTCAGAAACAAGATCTCTAACAAAAAAGACATTATTAGCAATAGTTTCAAATGATTTAAAGCTTGATTTTGCAGAAACGA
>CAMDGT010000021.1 GCA_945898025.1 Rickettsia typhi
TGATAAGAGCTTCCGCCTGTTTTAGTGGAGATATTATTGCGAGAATTTTCTATCTTTTTTGCTTTAACGATAAATTGTGAATTTTCATCGTTGCCAGATTGTGATGAGTTTGAATTATCTGCGGATGCTTCATTTAAAGCTATTATCGATAATAAAACAGTTAAATTGTAGATGGTTTTTTTCATAGATTGTAAAATGATTATTGAAATAATTGATTAAAAGTTTTGTTATTTTAATTATTTTTTTGATCTATTTTACTTTAATGGCAATTCATTTAATTTTCTAAATTAAAAAATTAATCAACAATTAGCTGAAAGTTAAGTGGCCGTTATAAATAGATCTTTGATGGGGGCGGAGGAGCGCAAGGAAAATACCAGCAATCAAAATGCTGTAAAATAAAATAAGAGTATTTTTTTGATAGCAATAAAAAAACATTAATTAATGCTAATAATTGAAAAATATTAGTTAATTTTATTTTTTGCTGAAAGCCTTCAAGATAGCATATATTGCAGTCTTTAGATAAGCTATTTTTTTCTGCAATTGCAAAAGATTTCTTATATTTTTCTTGTTGATGTTGTAGATTGTGATAATTGCCGTAAATTTTTGTAATTATTAATATAAAAATTAATAAACAGTAAAATAAATTAAAGTTTTTTTGTTGGTATTTTATTAATTCTTTTATTTTAATCATTTTCTATAAAATTATGAAGATTTTATATTTTGCAAAAATTATTCAACATACTGATCAAGAAATTGATTGGTGATGTATATAATATCTTCGCTATTTTCTCTGGTGTTTTTAAACCAAAAATCTTCGCTATTTTTAAATATAAATATTGGCAAGATAAAATCAATTAGCCCCATTCCAGCAAAATCCTTAAATTCTAATATTTCTTCAATATTTAAATAAGCAACAATAATCAAAATTCTTAGATTTAAAACATTTAAATTTTCTTGACTTAGATTCAGCTCTTCATGGTTTATGGCTGTTTTATCATCATCTAGATCGATTCTATGTGCTTGATAAATAAGTTTAGTTTTTTTATAGGTTTCTTGATATTCTTCTTGTAGTTTAGAGAAGTTTTCTTGTTCGATAAGCTCCATTACATCAAGTAAGTTGTTAAAGAATTTTTGATAAAATTCTTCTAGATTTTCTCGATTGAGTTCAAAGGTTTGAATCCACATTAGGGACTCTGAATTGTCAATTCTAAATGATTTTTGCCATAAAATTTTTGCTTGGCTATTGTGATTTTTTAATGCCTTAATTTTGTTATTAACCGAGCCAAAAATATCTTGCGAAGATGATGCGATAAGTTGCGGAATGTGTGATAATGCTCCGTAAATATAATCATGCTTATCCGCTGAAAGAAAATCAATTTTAAAGCCTATATTTTCAATAAAATTAACAATTTTGCTACCAAAAGGCTTTTCTAAAACCTCATCTTGACCTTGAGTGATAATTATTTTTCTATTGTCAAAGAAATTGCTATTAGCATGTTGTGGACCAGATTTTTCAGAGCCAGCAATTGGGTGCATAGGAATAAAATGCTTTTCTAGGTTGTTTGGAATAATATTTTTAATAAAGTCTTTTAATGAGCCAAAATCAATAATTACTAGGTTTTGAGAAAATTTAGAGCTTGATATTTGTTGAAATATTGCTTTATATTCTTTTAATGGAGCGGTTATTATTATTAAATCAAGAAACGAGATATCGCCTTCAATTAATTCAATTTCTTTATCGATTAATTTATTGGCAAGGCAGTATTCTGTAGACTCTTTATCTGGGTCATTGCCAAAAATTTTTATTTTTTGCTCTTGGTTTTTTGCTAATTTTCTGATAGATAAAGCGGTTGATCCACCCATTAAACCAAGACCGATAATTAATATATTGTTAAAAGACATTTTTAAATTTTTAAAGTTATTGAAGCGGGGCAATGGTCAGAAGATTTTAGTTGATCTCTAACATTTTTCGATTCTAATTCGGCATTAATTAAACAATCATTTGCCTGAGAGTTTGTAAGGAGATAATCTATTCTTAGGCCGTGATTCCTATTCCAGCTGTTGTTACGATAATCCCACCAAGAAAATTCTTGTTTTTGAGGGTTGATAATTCTGTATGAGTCGCTAAATCCAGCATTAAGAAGACTTCTAAATTTTAGCTGTTCAAGATAATGAAAGCAAACCGTTTCTTTTAATTTTTCTGAATCAAAAACATCAATAGGATAGTTTGCGACATTGAAATCTCCGCCGATTATCTGAATTTCATCATTGTTGATAAGATTTTTAAAATGTTTTTTTAATCTATCGAAAAAATTAATTTTATAAATAAATTTTGGACTTTCTTCGAGAGTTAGAGGGGGTTCAATTTCTCCGCCACCATTTGGAACATAAACTGAAGCAACTCTAACTGCTTTGCCATTTATTATGGTTAATGCTTCAACATAGCGGGCTTGTATATCTTTTTCTTCTCTCTCTTCAATCATTGGCAGTTGTTCTACTACATCTTCTAAGCGAAATTTTGAAAAAATGGCTACTCCATTATAGCTCTTCTGACCAACAATAGCAACATTATAGCCCATATCGGCAATTATTTGTTGATTAAAATTTTCTGTAACAGTTTTTAATTCTTGCAACAGAATTATATCTGGCTTTGAGTGATTTATCCACTCAACAAATCTAGGTAGCCTTGCATTTATTGAGTTGACATTAAAAGTGGAAATTTTAATTAATTTTTCTGTCATTTTAAAAATACGTGATTAGTAATTCATTGCAAAAGGAGTTATATCCTTCATAAAATGAAACCCTCTTACATAGAATCCTAAGCGATAATATAGGTTGTGTGATTTCTTGTTTTCAATATAAGAATCAAGAACTATTTTATTGCAATTAATTTTTAAAGCTTTTTCTTCGAAATATTTTAAAATATTTTCTCCAACTCCAAGGGAGCGGAAATCTTTATCAACAACTAAGTTTGAAATTTGCAAATATCTACCGCAATAAAGCATTGTCATGACGAAATAACCAGCAACTGCTATGATTTTTTTATCGTAAGAAATTATTGCCATTTTATAGTTATTTTTTGAAATCATTTCGCCAAGCATTTCTTTGTAGTTATTGATATCAAGCTTTGTTTGCGATTGTTTTACTAGAAAAAATACAGATTCCATTTCTTTGACCGAATTAAATTCAATAAATTTTAATTCGTTCAATGTTATTTTTTGATTTTCTGTTATTGTTTTTTTTGGCATTAGGCTTCCTCAAGTTGTTTCTGAAGATTAGAAGCCCAATAAGTTATTTTACCAGCTCCAGTGCAGAATATTATGTCGCCCTCATTAATTAATTTTTGATTAATTAATGGTTTTATAATTTTTGCAAGTGAATTTGGGTCTGACATTTTTATTACTTGACAATGCTTTGTTTTTTCGATTCCTTCGATCAAGCTATCTTGACTAAAGCCTTCAATTGGTAATTGCCCAGCACTATATATTTCTGATACTATTAATATGTCTGTATCGATAAATGCATTGCAGAATTCTTGAAATAAATCTCTAACTCTTGTGTATTTGTGAGGTTCAAAAACACACACTATTTTATTTGCAGTTATTTTTTTGGCTGCAGATAAGGTTGCTTTTATTTCTGTTGGATGATGGCCGTAATCATCTATTATTAAGATTCCCTGATATTCTCCAACTTTGGAAAATCTTCTTTTAACTCCATCAAATTTTTCTAATGCCTCAATAATTTTTGCAAAAGGGATTTTTAAAAAATTGGCAACGGCAATAGATGCTAAAGCATTGCAAACATTATGCTTGCCATAAATTGGCATATTTATTTGAGGAATATTTCTACCGTCTTTAAAATCAACAGAAAATGAAGTTCCGCTTCTGTTTATTTTGATATTTGAAGCCGTAATATTTGCAAAATTAGTATTGTTTTCTATTGCATAGCTCACAACTTTATTTTTATCTTGATGATTTTGATAAATATTAAAAACTTCTTGATTATCAATGCCAAGAGCACACATTCCTTGCTCTGGAATGTTGTCAATATATTTTTGAAAATATTTTTTTTGGATTGCAAAATCGCCGTTATAACCTTTAAAATCTAAATGTTCTGGCTCAATGTTGGTTATTACTCCAATTTTGGTTGGCAAATCGATAAAGCTTCCGTCTGATTCATCTGATTCTGCAACTAGAAAGTTGCTATTGCCAATTTTTTGATTGCTGGAGAAATAGTTTATTATTCCGCCATTAATAAAAGTTGGGTCAAGCCCAGCAATCTCAAGAATTATTGATATCATAGCGGTAGTGCTTGTTTTGCCATGAGTTCCTGCGATAGTGATGCCAAATTTTTCCTGCATTATCATTGCTAGCAAATTAGCCCTAGTGATGATTGAAATATTTTTAGCTTTGGCAGCGATTATCTCAAGGTTATCTTCTTTGATAATCGAGGTTTTTACTACTAAGGCAATATCATTGGTAATATTTTCTTTACTATGTCCGGTAAAATACTCAACTTGTTGAGCTCTTAGTTTTTCTGTAAGGTAATTTTCTGTAAGATCTGAACCTTGCACAGCAATATTTTTTTGTCTTAAAACAAGGGCTAAGGCACTCATTCCAATGCCACCAATACCTATAAAATGAACTTTTTTACCTTTGATTTGGTTAATTAAATCTTGAAAAAACATTATCAAAAATTTATCTTAAATTTATAAATTTATTTTACTAAGATGATTTTATTGCATCAAAAAACAAAGCGAAGGCAATAAAATATTTGCAAAATATTGTTTTGCAAGCTTCTTTATTAAAAAATAAAATCTTTGTATTTTATTTTGATTTTTTATATAGAGTTTAAAATACTACTTGAAAAATATAAGTTTATTTTACAATATTTATCAAGCAATATCTAAATATTATGTTTTTAGTTGTAAATATTAATAAATATTTCTCAATGCTTTGTTTTGCTATTGAGTTATATTCGATATTGTCTCCTGAACCAATTTAATCAATTAAATCAATAAGCCTTAATAAATCAGGTGCTTAAAATTTATTTTGTTTTTAAAAATTTATTAAAAAAATAATGTCAAAAGAAGATATACTCACCATGAATGGTGTAGTTGTTGAAGTTTTACCAAATACTATTTTCAAAGTTGAACTTGAGAATGGGCATATGATAATTGCTCATGCATCAGGCAAAATCCGTAAAAATAAAATTCGTGTATTAAAAGGCGATAAAGTTGAGGTGGAAATGACAACTTACGACTTAACAAAGGGGAGAATAGTCAGAAGAAATGTTTAGCAAATCAATCAAAAATTAATTTATTTAATCCCTTAAATAAATTTTATTTGATAATTAAAAAAAATGCTTTAAATTCCCCGCTTTCCTAGATTTAGGTAAATTAAATTCAATAATTAACTAATTAACTTAATAAATATGAGCATTCAAGATACTCTCTCAATAATAAAGCCAGATGCTACTGCAAGAAATATAACTGGCAAAATCAATGCTAAATTTGAAGATGCAGGTCTAAAAATAGTTGCTCAAAAAATGCTTCATTTATCAGAAAAAACCGCTTCTGCTTTTTATGCTATCCATCAAGAAAGGCCATTTTTCAAAGATCTAGTTAAATTCATGACTTCTGGTCCAGTTATCATACAGGTTTTAAGAGGAGAAAATGCAGTATTAAAAAATCGTGAAATTATGGGGGCTACAAACCCAGCTAATGCTGACTCTGGAACAATTCGCAAAGAGTTTGCTCTATCAATTGAAGCTAATTCAGTTCATGGTTCTGATAGCATTGAAAATGCAACTCAAGAAATATCTTTCTTTTTTTCTGAACTTGAAATTGTTGAATAAAATTAATTTTATTACTATAAAATTCTAGTTTTTAAAAATTTTAAAAATCACAAATTTAATTAAAATGACAAAAGAAATTACTGACAATACCTTTGAAACAGAGGTTTTAAAATCAAATATACCAGTTTTAGTTGATTTTTGGGCTCCTTGGTGCGGTCCTTGTCGTCAACTTTCTCCGATTATCGATTCTATAGCAACTGAATTTTTAGGTAAAATTGAGGTTGTAAAGTGTAATATTGACGAAAATCCTGAAACTCCTTCTCAGCTTCATGTTAGGGGCATTCCTGCTTTAATGATTTTTAAAGACGGAAAATTAGTTGATAGTAAGGTTGGATCCCTTCCTAAAAGCACTTTAGTTGAATGGATTCAAAGCAACATCTAAATAAAGATCTCAAAAAACTTTATGATAATTGCGAGCATATTTTTAATTGCTCGCTTTTGTTGTTGGAAAACCATTTATCTTCTATGGTAAATGAAAAATTGTCCCACATAAAAATGTTGATGGCTGTTGAAATAGAGTTTTATTTAATCGATGAAAACAATATTCGAGTAGAAGAAGCTAAAAAAAAAGAATTTATTGAGTATTTTAATTGTAATATTGTTAAAAAATTTCCCTTAATTATTAAGATAGAAAAAGAGCAGGGCATTGGTCAGATTGAAATAAAAACCGCTCCAACTTTTGACTTAAAAACTTTAGCTTATGTTGTGGCCCAAATTACAGAGAGGTCTTGTATTCTTGCCAAAATGTTAAATTTGAGTGTTGTTTTTGATGGCAAGCCTTTTGTTGATGATTGTGGAAATGCATTGCAATTTAATTTATCTTTTTGGAGTGATGATAAAAATATTTTAGATGATTATTTTGGAAATTTAGAATTTCACGGAAGTGATTTCGCTTGTCAATTAATGGGCAATTTATTGACTTATACCAATAATGGATTGTTGATTATGTCTCCAGAAGCTCAAGATTATCAAAGATTTTCGGTTCAAGAAAATAAAAATCTGTATCAAATTGGCAAATATAATTCTCCAAGCCGTTTATGTTTCGGGGTCAATAATCGCACTACCGCAATTAGGGTTGTAAAAAATAATCAATTCGAGGGAATTGATAAATCGTTAGGCGTAAGGCTTGAATATAGAGTTCCTTCTGCAAATTGCAATTTTTTATTGGCAATCTCTGCCTTGATAACTATAATAACCAACAAAGATTCTCGATTTTTAGCTAGCAATATCAATAAATTAGAAATTTTTGGTAATGCTTTTTTAGAACAATATCAATATCTAGTGCCTATTATTGATAGTTATCAACAAGCATTAGAAATTTTTTTTAATAATAATTTTATTTATGATAAAATGAAGTTAATGTTAGAAAATACAGCTTAATTAATTTAATAATTAAAAAATGATTAAAACCCCGTCTTTAAAAAATAAATCTTCAGATAGATTTATCAACAATAAGCTAAAGGTAAATTCGCAAAAAAACTCACATTTACTAAAACTAATCACTGTTCTTTTGCAATTAATTGGTAAAAAAACTAAAAAAACTTTTTCACTGATTCTCAATCACTTATTGCAATCCTACCATCAAGAGGGCTTAATAACTATTGAAGAACAAAAAATGTTTATAAATTTAGCTTCTCTTGCCGATAAGAGAATTGATAATTTAATGGTGCCAAGATTCGATATTATTGCTATAAATTACAATGAAAAAATTGGCAATATTAAAAAAATTATTATGGATAAGGGGCATAGCAGATTGCCTGTTTATCGAGAAAATATCGATGAAGTTGTTGGTTTTATACATAGTAAAGATTTAGCTCAATTTATAGGTAATGATGATGATTTTTCAGTAAAAAAAATATTAAGAAAAATATTATTCGTACCTGCCAATATCAAGCCAGTTGATTTAATGTCGCAAATGAAGAATAGTAGAACCCATATTGCTATTGTGTTAGATGAATTTGGAGCGGTTGATGGGTTGATTACTATTGAAAATATTGTTGAGGAAATCGTTGGTAATATTGAAGATGAGCATGATTTGCCTAGCGATAATTCTTTCTTTCGCATTAAACAAATTTCACAAAATTCTTTTCAATTTGGTGCAAGAGTTGATATTTCTAAGCTAGAAGAGTTGCTTTCAATTAAAGTAAAGAGTGAAGATGACCATTTTCAAACGGTTGGTGGCTTTACTCTTTCAATTTTTAAAAGAGTTCCAGCTATTGCCGATGAAATTATTATTGACAATTTAAAATTTAAAATTATTGATGCTGATAATAGGGCAATTAAATTGATAGAAATTAATAAATTATAACAAATTTAAATTATGTAATTTGGTTGTAATTTTCAATGTTTGGCTTGAATATTGATGTTTTGTAGATTCTAACTTTATAATATTATCATCAAGTTTTTTAGCATAATTATTTTTAAATAAATATTGATGATATAAACGATGTTTTTTGGTAGAGATTTTTTTCTCATTAAAAATATAAATAGTTTTACCGCTATTTAAAGCTTCTGATATCATGGAAATTGAGTCTCCTGTAGCGATAATAAAATTTGCAATTCCTAATATCGCTAAATAAGGGTTGTTTTGATTAAAATCTTTGTCATTACAATCGAAAAAATAATAATTACCGTCAAGGCTTGATTTTATTATCTCATTAAGTTGATCCGAAGTTCTTCTGCTGTTTAATATTAATAATTGTGCTGACATTTTTTTGGCAATTTTACAGCTATGTTCTATCAAATTTTGCATTGATTTTGGCTCAAATATGCTCTTTTTACTAGATCCACCAATTAGCAAGGCAATTTTATTTTGAGCTTGAAGGTCAATTTTTTGATAAAGAGGGGTTTGTTGAAATTTTATTACTGCTTGCTCAAGGGTGGAATGGTTGATGTTGTTGATTGCTCCATTAATTCTAATAATGTTATTGTGATGATAATTTGCCTTATCGTGATCTGGTAAAATAATAAGGTCAAAAAAGTTAAAATTCATTTGCGGATTCATGATATGAATATTAACAATCTTGATATTTTCTAGTTTGGCTTGATTCTTGATGAAACAAGAGATGTTGGCAGATTTTCTACCTGCTCCAATGATTATTTTTGGATAATTAGTTATATTTTTTAACTCTAATCTATTTTTTCTTTTAATTCTTAATGAAGATGCGGGTAAAATAAAATTAGGCAAAGCATTTAATTTGCTATATTCAGGGGTGATAATTTTAAAGGGCATGCCAATTGATTCAGCGACTGCAATTGCTTGTTGCAATGTTCCCGCTCTCTTGTCAAATATAACCCAAGTTTCTGGTATAATTTTTGGATTCTGTTTATTCATCATTAAAACAAAATCATCAATTTTATTAAGATCTAACTAATTGATGATAATCTTGCATCAAATCAATAGTTATTTGGCTAGGTTGCGGATAAAAATATTTATCATCTACAGACCCTATTCTTGTAATTTCAGCAGCACTACCTGTTAAAAATGCATCTTTGGCATTTTCAAGCTCTTCTGGCATGATGTGCCTTTCAACAACCTTGATATTTCTTTTTTTTGCTAGCTCAATAACTGTTAGGCGAGTTATTCCGTTTAAAAAGCAGTCAGGAGTTGGGGTGTGGAGCTCGTTATTTTTCATTACTAAAAATAAATTTGCTCCAGTCGCTTCAGCAAGAAAGCCTCTATAATCAAGCATCAAAGCATCGTTATAGCCCTCATTTTCTGCTTCATGTTTTGAAATTGTGCATATCATGTAAAGCCCTGAAGCTTTAGCGGCAACAGGAGCTGTCTCGGGAGATGGTCGACGATATTTTGCAAATTTTAGTTTTAGACCAACTTTTCTCGCTTCTTCAGAATAATATGGGGGCCAAGGCCAACAAGCGATAGCTAGGTGAATTTTATTGGTTTGTGCAGAAATTGCCATTTTTTCTGAACCTCGCCAAGCGAATACTCTCATGTATCCATCAACTATTTTTTGCTTTATTGAAGTTGCAATTTTTGATTGATTCATTTCTTCGGTTGAGTAGGGGATTTTAAACCCTAACATTTCTGCTGATTTGTGTAGTCTGGTGCTATGTTCATTGTTTTTGAATATGTTGCCGTTATATATTCTTTCTCCCTCAAAAACACATGATCCATAATGAAGGCCATGATTTAAAATATGAACTTTAGCTTCTTGCCAATTAACAAATTGACCATCTTGCCAAATATAGCCTTCTCTTTTATCGAAAGGAATTATGTCAGTCATTTTTATATTATTTTAAAAATTTATTCTTTGTTTTTTACTACAGAAATTTGAGTTTCTTGTTGATTTTGCTCTTCGTCTTTTGAAAAATAGGTTATATGTGGCTTTGTATTTTTAAGAAGATTATCAACGGAAACAGAAATTGATTTTATAGATTTCTTTGAAGGCGCTTCATACATAACTTCGAGTAGTAGATTTTCAACAATCGCCCTT
>CAMDGT010000022.1 GCA_945898025.1 Rickettsia typhi
GGGGCGGTTATTGTTGGAATGATGACTGCCAAAACCCTTGCTTCTCTCTACCGCAAGCCATTTATCGCTGTAAATCATCTTGAGGGGCATAGTTTAACCGCAAGATTCTCGCATAATAGTGAGTTTCCCTATCTTTTATTGCTATTGTCGGGAGGGCATTGCCAAATATTGCTCGCGAAGGGTGTGGGTAATTATCTAAAAATCGGCGAAACAATTGACGATGCTCTCGGAGAGGCTTTTGATAAGGTTGCTCAAATGCTTGGTATGGGTTATCCCGGAGGCCCGGCAATTGAACAGATGGCTAAAGAAGGCAATCGCAATAATTTTAAATTACCAAAGCCTTTAATTGACAATAATCATAACGATAAAAGCAATCTTTACAATTTTTCTTTTTCGGGTCTAAAAACTGCGGTAAGAAGATTGATTGAAAAAGTTAATGAAGAACCTTTTCATCACCTAACCAGCCCCGCTAAAATCAGCTTAGAAAATAAAAAAGATATTTCTGCATCTTTTCAATTTACTGTTGCTGAAATTATTGCCAATAGATTAGAAAATGTTTTAAATAAAGCTGAAATAAAAGCTCTCGTTGAAAATAATCAATTGCAAAATGTTGTAATTGCAGGCGGGGTTGCTGCTAATCAATTTTTATTTAATTATTTACAAAAATCAGTTGAAAATCATGGTTTAAAATTAATTGCTCCGCCGATTAATCTATGCACTGATAATGCGGTGATGATAGCCTGGGCAGGAATTGAAAATTTATTGTTGGGTAAAGTTAATGATCTTGATTTTAAGGCTAGAAGCAATTGGCCACTTGATGATTTTAGCTAATTAGATATTATCTAGAATGGTTTTTGTATCACATTCTTGTTTGAATGACGAAATAATCATTGAATTTTTTATAAAAATAATCATAACTTTTTTTCAATTCTTCTTCGTTTTTAAATATCGCGAAGCAGGTTGAACCGCTACCAGACATTCTCGCGACCAATGGCTCTAAATTTTTTAACTCCTTAATAATTTCTCTTATCTCGGGGCATATTGAAATAGCTGGGAGGGTGAGATCATTTTCTATTTGCTTGATAATTTGGTAAAATTCTTTATTGGCAATAATTGATTTGAGGGCATTTTCATCGCTAGAATTATCTTGTTTTATAAGGTTAAATATTTTTGCGGTAGATAAATTTATTTTTGGATTAATTAATAAAATTGGTAAATCTTCAAAATGAGAAAATTTTTCGATAATTTCTCCCCTGCCTCTGATAATGCTAGCTTGATCGTTGAAAAAAAATGGAATATCTGAACCAAATTTTAAACTAATTTTAATAAGATCTTCCTTATTTAATTTTAGGTTAAAAATTATATTAATGGCATCTATAAAACAGCAGGCATTGCTAGAGCCTCCGCCTAGTCCTGCTCCTCCGGGAATGTTTTTTTGTAACTTTATTTCTAAATTATTGCTAATTTTAAATTCTTTAACAAAAAAATCTAAAATTTGAGTCAATAAATTATTTTTTTCATCGACTTCGTTTGAAAATTGACCGTGTATTTTTAGGCTAAAATTATCACTTTTAGCAACTAATAATTCATCATATAAATCAATAAAAGCCATTAGCGAATAAAGATTGTGATAATTATCCGCTCTTTTGCCAAGAATTTTTAAAAATAAATTAATTTTGGCGGGGCATTTTCGCTCTATTTTGCTATATTCCATAGATATCTTGTTTTAATACCCAGCCTTTTTTATTATTAATTCTAATTTGGCACCATAAATCATCGCATTGTAAATATTGGGCTACCACCTTATTTTCAAGGTAGTAAATAATTTTAGAATTATCTTTATTTTTGCGATGCATTGATATTTTTGGCTTTTTGCTATTTACCATGATGGTTCTTTTTTTAGTTAGTAATGTTTTACTAACCCAGCCAGTTTGTTTTTCGTAATCTTCTATCTCGCACCAATTATCATACTCACTAATTACTTTGACAGGAGTCGATTTTATTTTGTAAATAAATTTAATCGGATATTGATGACCGGGACCAGCTCTAACATTGGTTTCTTCGCTTCTTAAGGATGAAAAATAATTAACCTCTTTTATTTCTGAAGAATTTGCCAATGTATTGGAATAAAAAATAGGAAGAAAATTGAGATTCAATAAAATAATAAATAATATTTTAAGCATATTAAACCGATTTATTGATTACATTATTCATTTTTTCGATAACAATGCCAAGCCCTTCAATTATTGCCTCACCAATTATGAAATGACCAATATTGAATTCGCTAATTTCTTTGATACTGGCAAGAATTTGAGCGGTTTCATAGTTTAGTCCATGACCTAAATGACATTCTAGACCTATTGAAACTGCCATTTTGGCACAATCTTCAATTTTATGATATTCTTCTGTTGATTGATTAACTTGATGCAGTTCACAAAATCTACCGCTATGCAATTCAACGATATTGGCTCCAAGTTCTTTGCATTTTAAGATTTGCTCTTTATTGGCTTCAACAAAAATAGAAACTAGAATATTGTGTTGTTTTAATTTTGTAATAATTTTTGCCAATTTATTGCTGTTGCGAATAACATCAAGACCCCCTTCTGTGGTTATTTCTTGCCTTTTTTCTGGAACTATACAAACTGCATTAGGTTTAAATTTAATGGCAATTTCAAGCATTTCTTCTGTTGGTGCCATCTCGAGATTAATCGGTAATTTTATTGCTTCTGCTATGGAGGATAAATCTTCGTCCCTAATATGTCTTCTATCTTCTCTAAGGTGAAGGGTAATGCCGTCGGCACCACATTTTTGTGCTATCATTGCACCTAAAACGGGGCTTGGATGAAAACCGCCTCTTGCATTTCTGATAGTTGCTATATGATCGATATTAACACCGAGTCTGATTCTTCTGTTATTCATTGGTAAAATTTTATAAAATATTGTTGCTTAGTTTCTTGAAACAAAGAGCTCTATTGATTCCAGATAAGTCTTGTTTAAAATTTTCTAAAACAAAATCGTTATTTACAAAAATTTTATTTACATCTGCGAATTGATTATGTCCTATTTCTAGAAATATTGGCGAATCTTTCTTAAGAAAATTGCCAACTTTTTTAGCGATAATGCGATAAAAATCAAGCCCATCAAAACCGCCATCCAGTGATATTAATGGCTCGTAGTCTCTAACATCTGATTGCAGATCTTTAATGTCTGATGTTGATATGTAAGGAGGGTTAGCAATAAAAAAATCAAACTCTCCTGAAATATTGTCAAAATTATCGCTATTAATAAAATTTATTCTATCAACAACTTGATTAATGTTTGCATTTTGTTCGGCAATATTGATTGCTTTGTTGCTGATATCGCTAGCAATAGCAGTAAAATTATTGAATTGTTTTAAGATAGTTATGGCTAAACAGCCAGAACCAGTAAACATTTCCAAGAATTTTTTATTAATTTTAGTGTTATCGTTGTTATTTTTAAAATATTCTATAACCAATTCTATTAATGTTTCCGAGTCTGGTCTAGGATCGAGAACATCTTGACTTACTAAAAATTGATATTCATAAAATTCTTTGTAGCCTCTTATTTTTGATACAGGTTCATTTTCTAACCTTCTTCTAATTAATTCAAAAAATATTAATTGGTGATCTTGATCTAGTAAGAAATTTGGATTTAACACAAGCCACTCTAAGGATTTTTCAGAATTTTTCAATTTAAAGCTGTGAAGCATTAGAATTCTTGAATCTAATATGTAGTTTTGATGTCTAATAAAAACCCCTCCATTCTCTGATGATTTTTCAGAAAATGGAGGGTGTTTTTTTGATTTTGAGTCTGTTAAAATTTCTATCGCTTTTTTAAGTGCAATATTAATTTCCATTAAAATTTACCAGCAACTTCTCGCATTGGAGTTTCGTTGATAATAAATTCAAGATTTTTTTCTCTTCTTATTTCAAGAACTGCGGTTTCTGGTTTTGCTAAAGCATTCTTTCTTGATATTTCTTCTAAAATTAAGAATAGTTTTTCATTAATTTTATTTAAAAAATTATCATAAGGAACATTATTTTGTTGCGATAATCCTTTATTTTGCTTAATCGTAATATTACTTTTGATGCCTTCAACTGCAGAAGAAATTGCGGTATTGAAAGATTGAAATTTATCTATTTTCAAAGTAACTGAACCAGAAGGCGAGTTATCATCAATAAAGTTATCAATTTGACCATTGGCAGTGAATTTTATTTCATTGCTAGATAGTTCAAAATTATTTATTTTTATAGAATATCCAGAATTAGCAGCTATCTCCGATTTATGAGCAGGTGATATTTCTGGCACTGTTGGCATAGGAAGATCATTTTGATTATTTGCTCCAGTAGGAACTGGCTGTGCGTTATTAGCATCAGAAGGTTTTGAATTGCCGTTTGAATTATTAACATTGTTTGCAGTAGGGCTAGGGTTTATGTTGTTTGCTTGCTCTGTGACTGGTTTAGCATTTACTGTTTTAATATTATTCTCTTTCTTTGCAGTAGATTCTGAGCTATTAATTACTGTATATACGAAATCTAAAGAAAGATTGAATTTTGAATTTTGTTTACTTGGCTCGATTATTATTTTTGGCTGTTCAACTTGACCGGTAGTATTGTTGGCAATAGCCGGAGCATTGTTTGTAGGATTCGGCACTACATCAACCGAATTTACAGGTGGAGCATTGTTATTGATTGTAGGTAAATTATTGACTGCGGCACTTACTTGTTGAGCAAGGGCAGGTGAGCCAGATTGAGAAGCTATTTTTACTGCTTCTTTTACTGCTTCTTTTACTGCTTCTTGTGGATTAATTGGTTGATTATTATTCAATGTTTCAGAATTATTATTGGGATTTATGTTAGGATTAATATTATTGTTAGAAGCTACTTGTTGTGGAGTTGCTTTCGGATTGTTGATGTTAGAATTGGAGCCTAATTCGATTGTGGGCTTTAATTCTGGTTTAATAGAAGGAACTGCCTGTGAATTTATTGGGGAATTAATGGAGGAATTGGTAGATGGATTGATAGAGTTATTTATTTGATTTGAAGATATTGCAACTTGTTGCTCTGGATTGATTAACAATGAACTATTTGTTGTATTATTAATGTTGTTGCCAATGGTTATTTCTCCTGTTTTTATTCCTTCAGTTATTTTTCTCTCAAAAACATTTTGATAAATGCTGGCAAGGTTAACTCCTTCCATGTCTTTAATATCAATATTAAATTTTAGAGCAACTTGGTTGTCAGCAGTTTCTAGAGTTTCCATTTTGATGATATTGCTAGAAGAGCTGTAAAAAGGGGGTTTTTGATCTTCTAAGATAGTGTAGCCAGAATCTTGATAATTGAAGCTTGATATTCCTTCACTATTGAAAGAGATGCTGATTTTTGGGCTTTCTTTAAATTCAATATTTCTGATAGTGTTAGAGTCGTTATCGAAAACAATTACTTGTTCTAATATATTGGCAGAGAATGATTTACTAAAAATTCCGGTGTTTGCTTCAAGTTTTTTGACGGTAACTTGATATTTAGAAATGGAGGGAATGTTAAATTTTAAATCAGATATTGTGATTTTTTGGGAAAATGGGAATCCGGACACCGAAACACTTGATGCCGATATGCTGGAACTATTTTTGCTAATTAAACTATTGATTTTTTTTTCTGTTTGAGCAGTTTTTACAAACCAAAAAAAGCTATAAGAAATTGTTATAACTAGAAAGATTATTCCTAATTTTATTACCGGAGCTTTATTCATATTTTAATAGTTTTGAGATTAATAATTAGGATTAAACAGAAACATTTCTTGTTTCATCGGGAACAGTTAAAGTTAGACCGTCTAGATCTTTTGTCATTGTAATTTGACAACCAAGCCTAGATGTAGGAGTTAAGCCGAATGCTAAATCGAGCATGTCTTCTTCGTCTTCTGAAGCTTGTTCAAGTTTTGAATAATGAGATTTATCAACAATAACATGGCAAGTTGAGCAAGCTAAAGAACCTTCGCAAGCGCCTTCTAAATCAATGTCATTATTATGAGCTGCCTCTAGAACAGTTGTACCAACTGGAACAAGAAACTCTTTTTTTTCACCTTTAACGATGAAAATTATTTTTACATTATCGACCATATTTTAATAAAAGTTAAATATTCAAAAATTAATTATCTAATCATTTTTTAAAACAAAAAATCAAATGCAAGTATTTTTTAATATTTATTAATTTTTTTAAAAGTTTCTTGACAGTAAAAGAACAATTTTGTTAGAATCCATGAAATTCCATTTTTTTACTAAATTATTCCATTTTTTTCCAAAAAATTATTGTAAAGATTAGTGGAACAAATAAAACTAAATAACTAATGGCACTATTTCTTTCAACATTTATTAATAAAGTCGATATAAAAGGCAGAGTTTCTTTGCCCGCTCAATTTCGCTCCGCTCTTAGTGTTGATGCTCCTAATGTTGTTATAGTTTATGAATCTTTTATCAATCAAGCAATTGAAGGTTGTGATATTGAAAGAATTAAAAAAATATCGCAAGCAATTGATGATCTTGACCCATTTTCAGAAGAAAGAGATGCCTTTTCTGCAACTGTTTTAGGCGGGGCTATTCAACTTACGATTGATGGCGAGGGCAGAATAATAATCCCGCAAGAGCTAATAAAAAAAATGAATATTAAAAATAATGTTGTTTTTGTAGGCAAGGGTTCAACTTTCGAAATATGGGAAGCAAGCAAATTTAACGATTATTCGCTTAAAGCTAGGGAAATAGCTAAAGAAAAAAGAAACATGTTAAGATTGAGCAAAAATAATGACTAAAGAAACCAATAATGACAATCAATTTGAATATCATTTTCCTGTAATGTTAAAGGAAGTTATTGATGCTCTTGAACCAAGAGACAATGAGGTTTATGTTGATGCGACATTTGGTGCTGGAGGTTACTCAAAGGCAATAGTTGAAAAAGCAAATTGCAAGCTTTTTGCAATTGATCGCGACCCTTCGGTAAAAAAATTTGCTAATAAAATAGAAGATTTATTTCCTGATCGATTTACCCTGATGATGGGTAGATTTTCTGAAATTAAAGAGCTTTTAATGGAGCAAAAAATTTCTCAAATTGATGGCCTAGTTCTTGATATAGGGGTTTCTTCGATGCAGATTGATGAAGAGCAAAGAGGTTTTTCCTTTGATAGTGAAGAGTTGCTCGATATGAGAATGAATCAAAATGAACAAAATATTACCGCGAAAGACATCGTTAATAGCTATGACTTTGAATCATTATGTCAAATAATTAAAAATTTTGGAGAAGAGCCGAAGGCTAAATCAATTGCTAGAAAAATTATTAATCAAAGAATTAAGGCTCCGATTTTAAAATGCTGTGATCTTGCAAAAATTGCTAGATCTTGTTATTATGGTTATTATAAAAAAGACCCCGCAACCAAAACATTTCAAGCATTAAGAATACATATTAATCAAGAGTTAAAAGAGTTAGAGCTTATTCTTGAGGCATCAAAAACTATTTTAAAAAGCGGAGGAAGAATAGTGGTGGTTTCCTTTCATTCTCTTGAAGATAGAATTGTAAAAAATTTTTTTAAAAAAGAATGCGAAACTACTAGTTCTGGCATATCTAGATATCAGCCAAATATTAATCAATCCGATAAAAATCCAAGTTTTTTTCTTAAAAAATCAACTGTAATTATTCCAACTGACGACGAAATCGCAGTTAATAATCGTTCTCGTTCGGCAAAAATGAGAAGTGCCATTAAAATTTAAGATATGAATAATAGTTTAAAAAGAAACAAAATTTATATTTGCCATTTACTAACAATAGTCTCTTTGTTTGCAACTATTGCAATAATGTTTATTGTTCAATTTAAGGTTGAAGGCTTGCAAGATCAGATTGCAAAAGCAAATAATAAAATTTCTAGCTACGAAGATAAAGTTGAGCTTCTTGAAGTTGAGTGGGTGTACCTAACTAGGCCAGACAGAATAAGAACTCTTGCCAGCAGATATTTACATAATAATAGCTATACTATGGCTAGTCAAATTAGAATAATTAATGATTTAGAAAAATATCGTGTCGCAAACTATCAAAAGAAAATTAATTTAAAAGAAAATCCACAATCTCAAACCTTAATTAATTAAAATAATGACTAAAATAGTGGCTCTAATAACAGCCTGCGGAAGAGGGACTCGTTTTGCTAGCGATGGAATACCTAAGCAATATATGCAACTTGCAGGGGTTCCACTTCTTCGTCATAGCATATTAGCCTTTCTAAACCATCGTCAAGTTGATGATGTGATTTGTGTGGTTCATCCTCAAGATGTTAAGCTTTATGAAGAAGCGGCAATGGGCCTTGATTTGTTGAATCCTGTATTTGGAGGTGATACTCGTCAAGCTTCGATTAGAATGGGTCTTGAGGCGCTAGAGCAATATAACCCAACTAAGGTTTTAATTCATGATGGTGTTAGGCCTTTTATTTCGAAGAGAATAATTAATGGTGTTATTGAAAAATTAGAAACTCATCCTGCGGTTATTCCAGCGATTATAGTTGAGGATACCATAAAAAAATGCGATGATGGCAAGATAGAATGGACTTTAGAAAGGGAAAATCTATGGCGAGCCCAGACTCCGCAAGGTTTTATTTATAGCGATATCTTAAATTCTCATATTGCTTTTAAAGATCTTCATTTTACTGACGATTCTGCACTTAATGAATATGCAGGAATTCCCGTTGCAATTATCCCCGGTTCGCAAAATAATTTTAAAATTACCAATCAAGAAGATTATGAAAGAGCTCAAAGAATGGCGGGTTTATTGATTAAAAATGTAAAAGAAGAAAATCGCTGTGGAATAGGGTTTGATGTTCATAAATTTAGTGATGATAAAGTTGATGAAAATAATGTTATTAATTTATGTGGGATTAAAGTGCCTTTTAATAAAAAAATATTAGCACATTCAGATGGCGATGTTGCAATTCATGCTTTGATGGATGCTATTCTCGGTGCTATAGGTTGTGGTGATATCGGAGAGCACTTTCCTCCAAATGATGATAAATGGCGGAGTATTGATTCTCGCGAGATGCTAAAAATAGTTGATAGTTTATTGAAAAAGAAGGGTGGAAAGATACTAAACCTTGACTTAATAATTATTTGTGAAAATCCAAAGATTTCTCAGTATAAAAAAGCGATGAGAGATGAAATTGCTAGCGTGCTTAACATAGAGGAATCTAGAGTTAATATTAAAGCCACAACTACAGAAAAATTAGGTTTTATTGGTAGAGGTGAGGGTATAGCCTCGCAGGCAACGGTTTCAGTATGGCTAACAAGAATCGAAGAATCTTTATTGCCTTAATTTAGTCAATTATGATTGCTTGGGGATTTCTTTAGCCCCTTGTGGCTTTTTATATTGGGGGGATGAAGCCCCTTGTTGCCTTTTTACCTTGGGGGCTGAAGCCCCTTGTTGCCGAAAAAAAAGGGGGGGGGGAGAAATGAAGAAGAAGAGCTTACTTTCTTCGTCATCCTGCGCGGAGTCGCAGGATCCATTGCTTTTCTGGTTCCTGCAACTTCGTGCAGGATGACGAGTGAGTTGGCTTCGCTTCGTGCAGGATGAAGGTTAGTAGTGCGAGATCATAAATTTTATCTAATAACTCCCCCCCACATAATTTTAACGAGGGGGAGTTATTGAAATAAGCATTTAACTATCGTCATCCTGCACTTCACCCGTCATCACCGACGAAAGTCGGGACCCAGCTTCTTTATCTGGGAGGATGAAGCCTCTTTTTGCCTGATAAGTTATAGTTTTATTATTTTTTAGAATCTTATTCGTTTTCAGAAAGTTTTCTTGCTTCGTCATTGGCAATTAGTGCATCAATAAATTCGTCTAATTCTCCAAGCATGATTCCTTCCATGCGATAGCTAGTTAAATTTATGCGATGATCGGTAACTCTATTTTGAGGAAAGTTATAAGTTCTGATTCTTTCTGACCTGTCTCCGCTTCCGACTTGTTCTTTTCTAGATGCTGATCTTTCTTTGTCTGCCTTTTCTCTTTCTGCTTCATAAACTCTTGAGCGAAGGATTTT
>CAMDGT010000023.1 GCA_945898025.1 Rickettsia typhi
CTCTAAACCTTCTTGCTCTAATTCTTTGCATATTTCAGCATAAGATTCTGGATGAAGCTTGTTAGCAGGCTCAGAAACAAGATCTCTAACAAAAAAGACATTATTAGCAATAGTTTCAAATGATTTAAAGCTTGATTTTGCAGAAACGACATTATCAACGATAACATTTACGACTTCAACTTTTAGCTCTTTATCTGTTTTTTTACTAGAAAAATATTGATTAAATCTGTAGCTTTGTAATTTTACACCAAAAACAATATTCATCATTTGAATTTCAGTAAAATTACAATCGTTATTTATATCAAGAACACTGAATTTATTGCTATTTGCAAAGGAAAAAATTTTTGCTCCTAATTTTTGCAACGATAAATCGTTTATTTTTTTATCCGAACCAGCTCCAGCAATAGCTGTAATATTTTCTTCATTTGGGACGAAGTTCATTTGACCAAATTTCGCAGTAAAATTAAAATTATCTTTTGCATTTTTTACAAGTTTATTCTTACTCTTATCTACATTTTCTTCACTTACGATTAGTAATTTTATAGTATTTTTAGAGTTTTTTGATATTTTATCTTTAATAAAATTGATTTTCATTTTAGTAAAATTTTAATTTGATTAATTAGAAAGGGCTTAAAGCGGTAGAAATTTAATCTAATAATTTTAAAAACAAAGTAATTTATTGACTTTTTTAGAATTAAATTAAAATGTCCCTTAAAATGCCCTTAAAATGCCCTTAAAATGTCTTTTTAATATGTCTTTATATTTTACAATTTTATTAAAAACAAAATGCAAGAACTAAAAGAAAAATCTTTGATAATACTTGATTGCGACCTAAGAATAAAAGATAATCCAGCTTTATTCAATGGCATCAAAAATCACCAAGAAGCGATAATATTATTTATTCTTGACGAAAAAAATAAAAGAGAAATTGGCTCAGCTAGTAAGTGGTTCTTGCATCACTCGTTATTAAAAATACAAAAAGAATTAAAGAATCATTCTCTCGATTTATGGTTCGCTAAAGGAGATTCATTAACGATAATTAATGGTATTATAGATAAATATCAAGTCTCAAACATTTACTTCAATCAACATTTAGAGCCATACAACCTAAAACTAGGGGGGAAATTAATTAATTTTGGCAAAGAAAATAACATCAAAATTTTTAATTTTTACAATCAAACAATTTTTGAAAAAGATTTAATTAAAAATAAATCAGGAGAATATTTTAAAGTATTTACTCCTTTTTGGAGAAATTGCCTAGAAAATATTGATAAAATAAATACACTAACTCCTTGCATTAGTAAGATTGAGCATAAAGCAAAAAATGCCATTTTTGAAAATATAACCACTGAAATAATTGATAAAAATATTGATTACTTAGATTTATTACCAAAGAAAAAATGGGCAAATAATTTTGTTGATTACTGGAAATTTTCATCAGAAGAAATTAACGCAGATTTTGATAAATTTTTAAAAGAAAAATCTTTTTCTTACGATCAAAATAGAAATTTACCCTTTATTGACGGAACCTCAAAATTATCTCCCCATCTACATTTTGGAACTATTTCACCTTTAGAAATATTCATTAAGGCAATTAAATATAAAAAAGAAAAAAATTCACTTGATAATAAGGGTATAGATTGCTTTATTAGCGAAATAGGATGGCGTGAATTTTCCTATTATTTACTACAAAATTTTCCAGATCTCAACCAAAAACCTTTTAAAGACAATTTTAATAATTTTCCGTGGCTTGAAGATCAAGAGCAAAAAAATATTTTATTAAAAAAATGGCAAAAAGGTCAAACAGGGTTTCCAATAATTGATGCTGGCATGATAGAATTATGGAAAACTGGCTGGATGCATAATAGAGTTAGAATGATAGTGGCATCATTCTTGATAAAAGATCTATTAATAAATTGGCTAGATGGCGAAAAATGGTTTTGGGATTGCCTAGTTGATGCAGATCTAGCAAGCAATTCTGCTAGTTGGCAATGGGTAGCAGGCTGTGGAGCTGATGCGGCACCCTATTTTAGAATATTTAACCCAACATTACAAGGCGAAAAATTTGACCCCAATGGTGATTATGTTAGAAAATGGCTACCGCAATTAAAATCATTACCAAATCATTTAATTCATAAACCTTGGAGTGCAACCAAAATTGAATTAGCTTTTTATAATTTAACACTAGGAAAAGACTACCCGCTACCAATAGTTGATCATGATGAAGCAAGAAAAAATGCCTTAGAGGCATTAAAAAAAATCAACAAAGCAAATCAATAATTATAAAATCAAGCTCCAAAAACTTTAGAAAATATGTAGTCAACTGCCTTTACATGATAAGAAATATCAAAAATTTTAGCGATTTTTTCAGCGTTAAAATCAGCATTAAAATGCTTTTTAACCTCCTCATCTTCTTGTAGTAATTTACAGAAATCCGCACCGCTTTGCCACACTATCATCGCATTCTTTTGCACTATTTTATAAGCATCTTCTCGTGAAATTTTTAAATCATCAATTAAGGTAAGTAATACTCTTTGAGAAAACACTAAGCCGTTAAGATTTTCAAGATTCTTCTGCATTTGTTGCGGATATATCAATAAATTTTCTAATAAATTAGTTAATCTATTAATTGCAAAATCAAGGGTAATGGTTGTGTCTGGAGCTATCATTCTCTCAACCGCAGAGTGGGAAATATCTCGCTCATGCCATAAAGCAACATTCTCAAGAGCAGGAACTACTGCAGATCTAACCATTCTTGCTAAACCGGTTAAATTCTCACTAAGAACAGGGTTTCTTTTGTGAGGCATTGCAGAACTACCTTTTTGACCTTTGGAAAAAAATTCTTCCACCTCTAAGACTTCAGTTCTCTGTAGATGGCGAATTTCAGTTGCAATATTCTCAATTGAAGAAGCAATAACTGCAAGCGTTGTAAAGAAAAAAGCATAACGATCTCTGGGGATAACTTGACTAGAAATAACCTCTTCTTCCAAACCTAGTTTTTCAGCAACATATTTTTGAATATAAGGATCAACATTGGCAAAGGTTCCAACTGCACCAGAAATAGCACAAACCGCTATTTCTTTTTTAGCATTTTTTAATCTAGCAAGATTGCGAGAAAATTCTGCATAAAATCTTGCTAATTTTAGACCAAATGTCGTTGGTTCGGCATGAATTCCATGAGAACGACCAACACAAATTGTTTCTTTATGCTCGAATGCTCTTTCTTTAATTACGGCTAAAAGCTTCTCTAAACGAGAAATTAAAATATCGCTAGCCTGACTAAGTTGCAAAGAAAGAGTAGTGTCTAACACATCAGAGCTTGTCATTCCTAGATGTATAAAGCGAGAATTTTCACCCGTTAATTCAGCAAGATGAGTTAAAAAAGCAACAACATCATGTTTAGTGACAGACTCAATTTCATCAATTCTTGTAGGATTAAACTCGCCTCCGGATTTAATGAAATTTTCTCTAATTCTTTTTGCTGTATCTTCTGGTGCAATGCCAATATTTTCTAGAGCCTCTAAAGCAAATATTTCAATATCAAACCAAATTTTATATTTATTTTCTTGCGACCAAATTTCAACCATTTCTTTAAGAGAATAACGAGGAATCATATTTTTTTAAATTAATTTTTATATTTTAAGCTATAAGATGAATTTCGATAAATCATTATTAACATTGATTAAATCGCCAAGATGTTGATTAACATATTTTTTATCAATATTTACTTTTATTGAATTATCTAGATTAGATGCCTCAAAACTAACTTCTTCAAGAATTTTTTCCAATAAAGTGTGCAATCTTCTAGCTCCAATATTTTCAACTTCATTATTAACTTGAAACGCAATCTTAGCGATTTGAGCAATTCCTGAGTCGGTAAAATTAAGAATTGCTCCGTCAACCGCCAATAATGCTTGATACTGCCTTACTAAACTTGATTCTGGTTCTTGCAAAATTCTTGTTAAATCATTTTCGTTTAAAGACTTTAACTGAACTCTAATGGGGAATCTTCCCTGCAATTCTGGAAGAAGATCTGCTGGTTTAGCAATATGAAAAGCCCCAGAAGCAATAAATAAAATATGATCCGTTTTTATCATTCCATATTTAGTGGAAACCGTTGTTCCCTCAACAAGTGGCAGTAGATCTCTTTGTACCCCTTCGCGAGAAACATCTCCCCCTTTAACATTAGATGCCCTATTGCATATTTTATCAATTTCATCAATAAATACAATTCCGTCATTTTCAACTAATTTTACCGCATCTTTAATTATTTTATCTTCATCTATCATTTTTTCCGCTTCTTGTTCAGTCAAGATCTGCATAGCTTCTGCAATTGTAGTTTTAATTTTTTTAGTTTTTTCGCCTCCGAATGCCTTTCCTATCATATCGCCAATATTTATCATCCCTATTTGAGCACCGGGAATATCAAAAGTCGTGGCATTATTATTGGGCATTTCAACAACATCAATTTCTATTTCTTTATTATCTAGCTCTTTATTATCAAGCATTTTAGAAAATTTTTCTTTAGTTTCTAACGAAGATTCTTCACCAATAATTTTTTTAAGAATAATTTTTTTTGCTTTTTCGCCAGCCTTAACCGCAATATTTTTTTTGTTTTCTTGTTTTAAATTTTTAACTGAAATTTCAATTAAATCTCGTATTATTGATTCAATATCTCTACCAACATAACCAACTTCAGTAAATTTTGTTGCTTCAACTTTTATGAATGGAGCATTAGCAAGCTTAGCAAGCCTTCTTGCGATTTCAGTTTTACCAACACCAGTTGGCCCAACCATTAAAATATTTTTTGGCAATATTTCTTCTGCCAAAGTCGGTGCAACAAGCTTTCTGCGATAACGATTTCTCAATGCTATTGCCACCATCTTTTTTGCATCATTTTGACCTATAATATAACGATCTAATTCATTAACTATTTCTTTGGGCGAAAGGCTAAATGCTAAACTTAGATTTTTATTGACTTCTGAGTTTTCTATCAAATTATTTTGTTTCTTTTTCATTTTTATTTTTACCATTTTTTACTTGATTAATATCGCCATTAAAAGTTGAAAAATTAAGCATCACTACCACTATTAAGATCACTAAAGTGGTAATGATTATAATTGTCACTGATTTCATTTTTGCCTTGCTTTTTAAAATGTTAAAATCTCAATAATAGCACTCTGCAATTCTGATATACCATCACCCCTAAGGGCGCTAGTTTTAAGAATTTTTGGATATAAAGAGGCAAAATTTGCAATTTGTTTATTAATTTTTGCTTCAGAAATAGCAAGCTCTTCTCTTGTTGTTTTGTCGATCTTTGTTAAAATAATTTGAAATGAAGCTCCAACCGCACTCAAACTATTAAATAATTCAAAATCACTTTCTTTCAAGCCCCTAATTGGGTCAACTAATACAAAAACTCTTTTTAAATTTATGCGGTTCGTTAAATATTCGATTGCAACTTTTTGCCAATGGCTAATTGATTTCTTGCTAGCTTTGGCATAACCATAACCGGGCATATCAACGATTATTAACTGATTTGGATCTTCTGAATCAATTGAAAAAAAGTTTAATTGCTGAGTTCTACCCGGTGTAGATGAAGTTATGGCAATTTTTTGCCCCACCAACCTATTGATAATTGTTGATTTTCCTGCATTAGAAGCTCCTATAAAAGCAACTTCAGGGTTTCTTTTTGGAGGAATTTGATTAATATTTCCAACTCCAGCAAAGAAATTCCATTTTTTTTCAAAAATATTTTTAGTAATTGCCATAATTTTCAATATATTTTATTATTAAATCTGCTATATCAACACCTGTAGCATCTTCTATTCCCTCAAGACCGGGAGAAGAGTTAATTTCGATTACCTTACTTCCGTCGCTAGAACGAACCATATCAACACCAGCAATCTCAAGACCTATAACTTTAGCAACAGCAATTGCTAGCTCCTCCTCTTGTTTTGAAATTTCTACCGCCTTTGCCTTTGCCCCTAAATGAATATTTGCTCTAAATTCTCCCTCCTCTGCTTCTCTCTCCATGGAAGCAACCACTTTATCTCCTATAACAAAACATCTGAGATCTTTGCCACGATATTGCTTTGAAGGCTCTTTCAATGTATCTTTAATATAATTTTGCACTAGAATATCAGCATCTACACTACGAAAAGCATTGATAATGCTTAATGCCGTCTTATCGGTTTCTGCAAGCATAACACCAACACCTTTAGTACCTTGTAATAATTTTATAATTAATGGCGATTTACCTACTATTTCAATCAAATGCTTAGTATCATAAGAAGAGTTAGCAAATGCAGTAGTTGGAATCGGCAAATGGTTTTCTGCCAATATTTGCATTGTGTGTAGCTTGTCTCTAGATTTTAAGATTGCTTGGGAGCCATTAAAGCATTTAATTTTCATTGCTTCAAATTGCCTAATGATTGCCACCCCATAAGAAGTCATTGCAGGTTTGATTCTTGGAATTATGCAATTAAAATTTGGCACCTCTTTGCCTTTATCGTAAAAAATTTGCAGATCATGCAGAGAAATTTTTAAATAACATTTACCAACATTTAAAAATTCAATTAAATGACCTTTTTTTAAAGCAGATTCAATAATTCTTTGATTAGAGTAAAGCTTTGGGTTAGAAGCGAGCAAAGCAATTCTCAAAGCAGATTTTTCAGCTATGTTTGATATTTTTATTGACGAATTCATGAAGTAGATTTTTGGCTAATTTTTTGACTAATTTATTTTTGTATAAACAACAATTATAAGGCTAAAACAAAGAGATTTAACAATCGAGAATATCTAAAAGCAAGTAATTTATTTAAAAATAAAGCCATTATCAATAAAAATTTTTTTTGCTATGTCACTTTTTAAAAATTTTAAAAACCCTCTTGCAATTTTCATATTTTCACCAGCTATAGCAAGAGCTTGATAATTAACTTCAAAATCACTAGTTGCAACAATTTTAAGATTTTTTTTATTAAAAGCCTGACTAAAAAGCATAACCCCATATTGCTCTTTATTTTTGCGAATTAAATTAGCCATAGAATCTCTGTCTTCGTTAATTTTAGCAATAATTTGTAAATCGTTCAAGTTTAAATTTTTAATTATTTCGTCAATTAAAACCCCAGAAGCATTGCCACCATTATCGATAACTAGTGTTGATTTATTTGTATCTAAAAATTTTAAAGCACTATTAAAATCTAAAGATTTATTAAAATTTTTCAAGTTAGGATTATCTATCGAAGTAGCAATTACTAGACGATCAGATGCAATGTTGCTATTATTATAAAAATCTATCAAGCCTTTTTGCTTTAAAGAATCAATAATGGTATGATGAGCAGAAATAAAGACATCTGCCGGCTCGCCTTCTTCAATATTATTTGCCAATTGAGCTGAGGAGCCAAAATTTATGGCTGTAATAATGTTATTTTTTTGCGAATATAATCTAGCAATTTTTGTTAAACTAAATATCATCGACTGCTCTGCTAAAATCGTTAAATTACGAGTTTGATTAGCAAAAACCTTGCTACTACCGCAAATTAAGGCAAATAAAAAGATAAAAACTTTTAATAATTTCATTAATATTTAATTATTTTGATAATTTAAAAAGTGACATTTTTAACATAAATTTATTTATGAAATAAATTTTAGTTTTAATAAAATTTGTGAATTATTATTACGAACACAAGTCAAAATTATTTACAAAATTTAATTGTTTTTTTAAAAACAAACTCTATTTTCAATGCTCTAATTTTATTTTCCATTTTTTAAAAATGCAAAATCTTTATTAAAAAATAACAAAAAGAGATGAATAATAACAATAATAATTCAACAGAAAACTCTCCAATTAACAATAATCGCAGAAAATTCATCACTTCAACCGCCTACGCAACCGCTGGAATCGGTCTTGCTTGTGCAGTTTTGCCTTTTGTTGACAGCATGAACCCTTCTAGTGATGTTCAAGCTCTTGCCTCAATTGAAGTCGATATCAGCAATATCAAAGAGGGGGAAGAAAAAAAAATTATGTGGCGTGGTAAGCCAATATTCATCAAACACCGCACCGCAGAAGAAATATCATCAGCACAAAATGTTAGTTTATCCGAATTAAAAGACCCCGAAGAAGATTCAAAAAGAATAAAACTTGGCAAAGAAAAATGGCTTATCACCATCGGAATCTGCACTCACTTGGGTTGCGTGCCAATTGGCGGTCAGGGAGATTACAAAGGCTGGTTTTGCCCTTGTCACGGCTCACAATACGACACCTCTGGCAGAATCAGAAAAGGCCCAGCTCCTAAAAACCTTGAGGTTCCACCATACGAATTTATCAGCGAAAATCTTATCAAAATTGGTTAAATTATGTCACTTTTATCACCAAATTTGTTTAATCAAAATAATCATTCTTTAACAGAAGATTTTTCTTTGATTATACCGGAAAATCTAGAAAAAATTACAATTATATCAGATATGATTAATTGTATATATAAGGCTTTATTGACAAAAGAGGCAAAAGAAACAAATAAAACAAGTAAATTAGAAGTTAGTAGAAGTTTAATTGCAAAATATCGAGGAAAAACAGCGACATCGGATAAAAATAAATTATCAGGAGAGTTGATTCCTTTGTTATATAATATTTTTTGCTGTATTATTATAACCAAGCAAGATTTAGAAACAGTATTAAATAATATTATCTGCGATGGTAAAAACGATAAATCTATAGATGGAATTTTTTTTGATGAGTCAGGTAGAACTCTTCATATAATCCAAACTAAAAGTGGCAATAGCAATGTTAGTGACAATGAAGTAGATAAGATAATTAAAAATATTGATGAAGTTTTTAGACAAGCTGGAGGGAAAGATACCATAAGCAAAATACATAGAAACATTCAAGATTCTTATAATAAATTCGCAAATTCTAATCAAAAAAATAATATTCTTATTCATTATGCAATTGCCAATGAAATAGAAAAATCTACTGCAATAATTGAGAAAGTTAGAAATAAAGGCCTAGAAATTGAGTTATATGGTGCATCCGAAATAAGAGACATAGCTTATGATATATTTCTTGACATACCAGAAGAAAGAAATATTACTCACCAAATTGATATAAAAAACCCTGATAAATATGCACCACAAAAAGTAGGAGGTGGAATTGATGCGGTTCATATTTCTCATTCAACTCATCTTCTAAATGCTAACTTATTTTCAACATTTTTAGTTGGTGCTAGTGATATATGCAAAATGATTGAGGCGGAAAAAAACAAATATCGTACAATAAAAGGTCTTTTTGCTGATAATTTACGAGGCTTTCTTGGTATAGAAACTCATATTAATAGACAGATAAAAGAAGTAATAAGCGATGATGCTGATAAAATAAAAAGAGGGCTATTTCCTATTCTTAATAATGGAATAACAATATTAGCTGATGATTTGGGTTTTGATCAACCGCAAGCTGGCAATATAACCTTAAAAATAAAAAATCCTTCAATTGTCAATGGTATGCAGACTACCGGCTCAATATATGAAGTTTACAAAACAGATCCTAGTAAAATATCCGATATATATGTAACTGTAAAAATATATGAATTACCCAGTAATTCCAAGGATCGCGATTTTGTTAAAAAAGCCATAATTATTAGCACCAACTCTCAAAATATTATAACTAATTATGACATAAATAGTGATAACGAGATAACTAAAGAACTGACAGAAATATTTTTAGAACAAGGAATAATATTACAAAATAAAAGGATTGATAAATATTCTCAAATACATCAAATAAACTTGAATTCACTTATTCCAAATTACGAAAAGCCATCTATAGATTTATCAATCATATTTAATTTTATTCAAAT
>CAMDGT010000024.1 GCA_945898025.1 Rickettsia typhi
ATAAAATCGTTGATTATTTCTATAATATCTTGATGAATAGAGCGAGACCTACTGCCATCTATAACAACTTTTGCATTATCTGGCATTTCTTGCAGCATTTGCAATATTGCACCCTTGTTCAAAAATGATACATTATCAGACAGACTTATAAAATGTTGATTTTTATTATCTTCAATCGAAAAATCAGTAACCTTTTGATAGGCATTGCGAAAATTATGATATAAGATGAATATTAAGGCGACAACCATTCCCATTGCTACACCCTTCAATAAATCGGTTAAGAGCATACCTATAATCGTGACAATAAATGGTAAAAACTGCTCTAAGCCTAGGCGATACATATCTCTAAAGATGGTTGGCTTTGCTAATTTATAGCCAATCAAGATTAATATTGATGCCAATGTAGCAAGCGGAATCATATTTAAAATTTTGGGAATGGAAATAACCGAAATAAACAATAAAAGACCATGCAACATAGTTGATAATTTAGTTCTGCCCCCAAAATTAATATTGGCACTGCTTCTAACTACAACTTGAGTTATTGGCAAACCACCAATTAGACCGCAGATAATATTGCCAATCCCTTGAGCTTTTAGCTCTAAATTAGTGGGAGTTATTCTTTTTTGTGGGTCGAGTTTATCAGTAGCCTCAACACATAGCAAGGTTTCAATGCTAGCAACAACTGCAATTATTAAGCCGATAACATAAACTTGCGGATTAGTAATATATTTAAAATCTGGAAAAGAAAACTGCTCAACAAAACCATTAAAACTGCTGGCAATAGGAATATTGACAAGATGCTCTTGCTGAAAAGAAAATAAGTTAGAGATGATAACACCAGAAACAACTGCTATCAATGGAGCGGGTAAAAATTTAGCAATATTTTTTAAAACAGCGATTTTTTCAATAACATGCTTTTTAAAGAGAGTGGATTCCCATAAAATGAGTATGATTAGCCCTACAAGTGAAGCGAATAAAGCTGGAAAAGAAACTAGATTAAGAATATTTAGCAATTCAGAAAAAGTGTTTTGTCCATCATTTTGATAAAAGTAAAAATCACCGTTAAAATCTTTATCGTAACCTACAGAATGAGGAATCTGCTTAAGAACAATAATTATACCAATTCCACTAAGCATACCTTTAATAACGGAAGAAGGAAAATAATATGCTATTGAACCAAGCTTTAAGAAGCCTGCAACTAATTGCAAAACTCCCGAAAATAAGACCGCCAACAAAAAGACTTGCCAAGCATTATCAAATTGAGCGCCGAGCGAGGTTAAGTATCCGAGAACAATAACTGCCAAACCCGCAGCAGGGCCACTAACACCAACCGCAGAACCACTAAAAAACCCTGCAACTAAGCCCCCCACTACTCCAGCAACAATACCTGAAAACATTGGAGCCCCAGAAGCAAGAGCAACCCCTAAACAAAGAGGCAAAGCAACAAAGAAAACTGCAATACTGGCGGAGAAATCTTTATTGAAATGCTTAAAAAAATCAGACAATCTTGAGTTATTTTTTTTCATTTTATTGACTTTGATTTAATTTAATATTAAAAAACCTGAATTTGAATTATATTTATGTATGAATGGTGCACTCGGCTGGATTTGAACCTACAACCTTCTGATCCGTAGTCAGATGCTCTATCCAATTGAGCTACGAGTGCATTTTACCTAATTAAAATGTTTTATGTTAATTACATTTATAATTAAGTTATGTAAAATTTGATATAAAAAAAAATAAAAAGCAACAAATAATTGTTAAAAAATATTTGTTTATTAAGTTTTATAATTTAAATATTATTGCAGTAATTTTTATTATCCATTATTATTTAATTATTTAATTGATAATTTCAATCTTTGTAATTACAATTTTTAGTAGCTTCGATAAAATCAAGAAGCATACTATGCAATCAACATAAAAAAATAAAATGTCTATCATAAATTTTAAAAATATTTTACTTGCAATTTTTTTAATAACATTAACAAATTCTTGCTCTAAAAAAGTCGTTGACATAAAAAGCCCCTGTGTTGCAAATAGCATTATCACCAATAAAGGAGCATCAAAAAGCCCCTGTGGGCCAAGAATCCCTGTTAATCAATGGTGGATGATAAACACATTGGAAAACACCGAAAACACTATAACATCTTAAAAAAACATTTTATTAATATTTCTAATGACTACAAATAAAGAAGATAATTTTGACCCAAATCAAAAAAAATCCTTTGCCGAAAGATTTGCGAAAAAGACTCCTGTCAATTCTACTCAACAATTATCAAGCGCTGAAAGCTCTAACAATCAAAAAATTAGCAATATCGAACCTAAAAAAAGAGCAATGGCAGATTTAATCTATCTTGTTCACGGAAATGATCGCGGTAGAGAAGCTTGGTATTATATATTAGTTGATCGCTTAAAGGTTCAAATATTTTTAAAAGCAATGAAGACCGATACGATAAATCTTGATGATTATGGCAAAGTTCTATATTCAGCCTACGGAGAAAACCCACCAGAATCAGTTACAACAAAATTAAAAGAAGAATACGGAATAGACCTTTAAACAAACCTCTTAAACTGTACAAAAATATAAAAAATCACAAAATCATCTTCTCAAATTAATGAAATTGAAAAATAAAACAACAAAACAACTTTCAATTGTTGCAACAATTGTCACAACAACAATAATTGCTCTCTATTCTGCAATTTCAATATCCCAAACCACAAAAAAAGATCTTTCAACTATAAAAAAACTTCCTGATAACAAAGAAATAGCAACAGACAATAATTCAGAGTTCATAAAAGAAGTATTCGACAATGTTAAAGAAAATTATGTTGAATCAAAAACTGAAAAACAAATAGCCGAGCTAGCAATTTCTGGCTTATTATCTTCTTTAGACCCTCATTCTGCATATTTAAATCAAGATTCATTTAAAGAAATGCAAGTGCAAACTAGAGGAGAATTTGGCGGGCTTGGAATCGAGCTAACTACAGAAATGTCTTTAATAAAAATTATATCCGCAATTGAAGATACTCCAGCCTTTAAAGAGGGGTTAAAATCTGGTGATTACATCTCAAAAATTGACGGCAAAACAGTGATAGGAATGTCTATTGAAGATGTTATAAGCAAACTTAGGGGAAAACCGGGAACATCTGTTTCATTAACAATTCTTCGTCGAGGCGAAAAATCTGCAATAATTAAAAAAATAGTGCGTCAAATTATTAAAGTTAAGGCTGTAAAATCAGCAAAACTTGGCAATGTAGCCTATGTAAAAATAATCACTTTTTCTGAACAAGCCTTTACAGGGTTGCTAAACGAACTCAAAAAACTAAAAAGTCAAATTGGAGAAAATAAATTAGCTGGATTAATTATCGATTTAAGAAACAATCCGGGCGGATTACTAGATCAATCTGTAAAAATTGGTGAATTATTTCTCGATAAAGATCAAACCATCGTTTCAATTAAAGGAAGAACCGCAGAAAGCGAAAAAATCTATAAAGATCAAGAAAATCAAAGCATTGTACCCAATCTTCCAATTGTAGTCTTAATCAATGAAGGCAGCGCTTCAGCATCAGAAATTCTTGCGGGAGCCTTGCAAGACAATAAAAGAGCCATTGTAATTGGTGAAAAATCATTTGGCAAAGGCTCTGTTCAAACAGTGTCTCAGCTCAATAATGACAAAGGAGCATTGCAATTAACTACCGCACTATATTATACTCCTAATAATCGCTCTATTCAGGCTTTCGGAATCACCCCCGATATTCAAGTAACCGATGCAAAAATTGAAAAAAACAAAAACTACGAAAGAAGTTCGGAAGCCGATTTAAAAGGGCATATTGAAAATGAGTCTCTAAAAGAAATGATAGAAAATGAACTAAAAGAAGTATCAAAACAACAAGGCAAAGATAATTACAACATTAATGATGAGAATTTGGAATTATATAACTCAGATTACCAATTGGCAAGAGCTCTTGATGCAATTAGGTCTTTAGCCGTTTACCAAAAAACAATTCAAAGCTGTCAAATTTCCATACCATTAACAGATAACAAGAATAACAAAAAAGATCTAGAGAAAATAATTAATAAAAACGAGAAAAAGACTGAAAAAATCATAAATAACAAAAAAGATGGCAACAAAAACAAGAAGAGCTATTAATGAAACTACTTAGAAAAGCTTTAAAATGAAAAAAAATCAATCACTACTCGAATTGCCACTTTTTTTATCAACAATAATATTATCTTTTTTTAGCATTACTGTTGATAGTGGTGCGCAATTAAAAGAAAAAGAGCAACAAATAATCGAAAATGAAAATTTTATAATTGCAAAAGTTAATGATTATGCAATCACAAAATACGACATAACCTCTAGATATTTGATTGCAAAATATTTTGCTAAATTAAAAATTGTTTCAAATTACGAAAAATCTATCTTCGTAAATCAAATAATTGAAAAAATGATTGACGAAGAATTGATAAGACAAACCGCTAAAGATCTAAAAATAAATATTTCACCACAAGAAATAGAGGAAACTTTAGAGTTAATAGCCCTAAAAGAAAAGAAAAACCCCGATCAGCTAAAGATTATATTCAGAGAAAATAATCTTTCTTTGTCGATCTATATAAAACAAATCGAGGCGGAGTTGCTATGGAATAAAATCATTAATCAGCATATAAGAAACAACATAAAAATAAATGATGCAGAGATTATTGAATTCTTAGAACAAAATAAAACCTCAACTAGAATTGAAAAGTTTCTTATAGCTCAAATCGCGATATCTCAACAAAAATATAATCAAAATGAAGTTAATGAATCTGGCGAAATTGCAAATAAACTATTTAATCAATTAAAAATGGGAGTAAATTTTGAAGAATTAAGCAAGCAATTTTCTCAATCAATTGAAAATGAAGAAATAATTGGCTGGGTAACAATTTATGATATTGATTCAAAAATTTATAACATAATCAATAAATTACAAAAGAATCAATATTCTGAACCTATTAAGCTAAACGATGCTTACTATATTTTTAAGTTAAAAGATAAAAAAATAGAAGTTAAAATTCCTGAAAGAGAAGAAAATCAAGCAAAATTAGATATTGGCAATAAAAAGCTTAAAATATCAGCAAAAACATTTCTCAACGAATTAAGAAAAAAATCTTTCATCGAAATAAAACAAAAAAAATTACTTAAAAAAATTTTAATATAACATAAATTCAACAAAAACAATGACAGAAGACATAACTATTCCAGAAATAACTATTACGGAAATAACTACTCCAATCATAAAAAATAAAAAGCCAAGCAAGAAAAAAAACTCATCATTAGAAGGAATAAGAGTTGCCAAATATATTGCCCATTCTGGATATTGCTCTCGTCGCGAAGCAGAAAAATTAATTGCCGAAGGAAGAGTTAAGGTTAATGGAGTAATAATAGATACTCCAGCAACAATAATAACCGACCATTCAGTTAAAATTAACAATAAATTAATCAATAATAATAAAGAAGTTGAATTGTGGCTATTCCACAAACCAAAAGAAACCATCACCACTCATAAAGATCCTCAAGGAAGGACTACGGTTTTTGAAATTTTGCCAAAAAATAATTCTCGCTTAATTAGCATTGGAAGGCTTGATTACAACACTGAAGGCTTATTATTATTAACTAACAATGGCGATCTAGCTAGATATCTTGAATTGCCAAAGACTGGCTGGGTAAGAAAATATCGTGCCCGAGTTTTTGGCAAATTAAATCATGAAAGACTAGAAAAACTTACCAATGGAATCACTATCGACGGTGTTCGTTATCGTGGAATCAAGGTAAAAATAGAAATTGAAAAAGAGTCAAATTCTTGGCTAGAAATATCTATAGAAGAAGGAAAAAATCGAGAAATTCGCAAGGTAATGGAGCATCTTGGCTTGCAAGTTAATCGCTTGATTAGAATTGGCTTTGGTCCTTTTAACCTAGAAAGACTAGGAGTTGGCGAACTTGCAAGAGTCAATAAATCTGTAATCAAAAATGTAATTGACGAAGAAATTCTTAATAAAATCATATAAATACTTACCTTTAATAAAAATTACAAATTATGCTAGATATAAAATTCATTAGAAAAAATCCTGAAAAATTTGACTCCGTAATGAAGAGTCGTGGCAATAATATCAAAGCTTCACAAATTATCGATTTAGATATTAAGAATCGAGCCAAAATGACAAAAATACAAGAATTGCAAGCTGTAAGAAATAATATAGCTAAAGAAATAGCAGAATCTAAAAAACAACAAAAAGATGCCTCATTATTACTAAAAAAATCAATATCAATCAATCAAGAATTGACCAATATTGAAAACTCAGTGAATGAAAATAATGAATTAGAAACCCTCTTATTAAACATTCCCAACTTATTAGATGAAGAAGTAAAAATTGGCAAAGATGAAAACGACAATCAAATAATTAAAGTTTTTGGCAAAATTCCAGAATTTGATTTTGAAGTTAAATCTCATGATATTATTGGCGAAGGGTTGGAAATGCTTGATTTTGAACAATCAACATTAATATCGGGAGCAAGATTCTCAACACTAACAGGAGTACTTGCTAGAGTTGAAAGGGCCTTAAGCAATTTTATGCTAGATGTTGCTAACGAATATGGTTATTTAGAAGTTTCTCCACCCAACCTTGTAAAATCTAGCTCTATGGTTGGAGCGGGACAATTGCCAAAACTTGCCGAAGAGGCATTTAAAACCAATGATGATTATTGGCTTATTCCAACCGCAGAGGTTTCTCTTGTTAATCTAGTGGCTAAAAAAATTCTTAATCAAGAAGATTTACCCCTAAGGTTTGTTGCTTACACCCCCTGCTTCAGAAGAGAAGCTGGTTCAGCCGGAAGAGACACCAAGGGAATGATCAGGCAACATCAATTTAAAAAAGTAGAACTAGTTTCAATCGTCGATCCAGAAAAATCAAGGGAAGAACATGAAAGAATGACAAATATCGCTTGCGAAGTATTGAAAAGGTTAGAATTGCCTTTTAGAAAAATCGCTCTTTGCAGTGGAGATACAGGCTTTACATCGCAAAAAACATTTGATATTGAAGTTTGGCTACCTTCACAAAATAAATATCGCGAAATATCAAGCTGTTCTAATTGCGGAGATTTTCAAGCTAGAAGAATAGGGGCAAAATATAAAGATAAAAATTCTCAAAAAAATCAATTTGTTCACACTTTAAATGGCTCTGCCCTTGCAGTAGGAAGAACAATCGTTGCTATTTTAGAGAATTATCAAAATGCAGATGGCTCGGTTACAATTCCAAAGGCAATAAGAAGCTACATTGGCAATATCGAAAAAATCACTAAATAGAATTATTTATCTTTTTCTGGAAAATAAAATTATTTGCCTTTTATTTAAAAATATTAGCAAAACTATTGCAAAAACTAGTGGCATCAACCATAAAAAAAGATTATTTTTTACATTTCCATCAGCAATAATATCTGCTCCAAAATTTTCAATCAACTTAGCAATTATTTCTTTATCGCTAGAGCCTAGCTCGATTTCTTTTCTTACAAAGTGACGAATTTGATGAGCAAAATCACTGTCTGAATTTTCAATAACCTGTCCCTGACAAGTAAGACAGCGAATCTTTAAGAATAGTTTCATCGCTCTTTCCTCTTGAGCCTGATTAACAAGCCTTGATTCTGGAGCAATTGCCCTTGCAACAAAGGAATAAGAGCCAAAAATAACAAAATTAAGCAATAAAATTAAGATTGATTTTTTCATTGGTTAAAAATTATAACCAATTATTGTGCGATATAAATTATTAGAAACCAATTGATTGCCGTTTACATAGCGATAAATTGGCATTTGAACATCGAAATAGGCTTTCATGTTGGCAAAATTTACCTCGATAGCGGGAGAAATAAAAACTTGACTATACCCAGTATTGTGGGAATCGCCCTTTGATTGACTGTCTGTATTTTTCTTAATTGCAGTAATTTGTAGAATGGGACTAATTTTTGGTAGATTAATTTTAGAATTATTAATTGTGTATCCAAAACCAGATGCAACGGTTAGCTCGTCTCCGGGGCGATATTTATTGCTGGTTGTAATGCTTCGTTGAAAGTTAAATTGTGAAAATAATTTTAAATTAGGATTTTGCTCTAAATGCAATATTTTATAAGCTCCTAATATTATATCGGTACTACCGGTGCCAATTTGAGCAGAAGAGCCAAACTTAGAATAGTCGTTGCTACCGGTTGGCAATTTTACTCCAAAATTAATACCGCTAGACATATCTTGATTTATTCCCGTATAGGTTGCAATTAATTTTATATCACCGACGGCATTATGTTTTATTCTTTCAACCCCTTCAGAACCGCCCATATGATTATGATTATGAAGCTTGTTAACAAGCAATCTTTCAACAAAAGGAACTTTAGTTTGCAGTGTCCAGCTACGATTAAAACTCTTCTGGAAGCCAACATTAACTGATTGAGTTTTGATTTGCTGATGATGAATATCATTTGCCGAAGCTTTATAATTATTATGCCAAGGAGTTTTTTGATTTACGTATCCATATTCAACAAAAATAAGATTGCCTTCTGAATTTGGAAATAAAGATTGAGTGCCAACATTAAAAACATTACAACCACAACTACAAGCTAATGCATCTTGCTTATAGTTTAAAAAAGATAAAATTGCGATAATTGCAATGATTTTTAAAGATGTTTTATTTTTTATTTTCATTGTTGTTTTTAGTTAAAAGTTGTTATTAATAAAATTTTTAAATTTTAAGATTTTGCCACTCACTTTAATCAATTTGATTAATTGTTGATTTTCAATTTTTTGCATGTCTTGATACCAATCGGTCATACCCTCTATTAAGTTGCATATTTTTTTAATTTTTTCTTGAAACTTCACCTCTTCTTCGCTATTAGTATTTTTTAAAATTAAGCCTCTTAACATTGCAAGAGCAGGTTCCACCTCTCTTTTATGTTTTTGTTCGATAAGATTGCAGATAATTTCAATATCATCATCTAAAGCAGAAAAATAATCTCTTCTATCGTTTGGTTGATGATTCATTTTAACCAACTTACAAGCCTGCAATTCCTTAATTGCAACACTCATATTAAAGCGAGAAAAATTAAGAGCATCGCAAATTTTTTCGGCATTTAATGGTTTATTAGAAATATAAAGCAAGCCATACCTGACCTACTGTGCGATTATTCCCCGATTACTACCCATTTCTCCAAAATGCAAGATAAAGCTTTGAGCCAATTAATTGTTTAAATAGCTAAGATTCATAGATTTTGCATAATTTATTGAAAGTTTCTGTACTTACAGAAACTACCGAAAATAAAAAATAAAAAATATTTTAACTAAATCAAGCAATAATTTAGAAAAATCATCAATTAACATTCCCATTCTGAAGCAGAAAATTTATTTTAACTATTTATTTTAACTATAGGACACCTCTAAAAATTCACCCCCCAGCCCCATAAAATCTTAAATCCCAAATAATTCAGCTCCAAACCCTTTATC
>CAMDGT010000025.1 GCA_945898025.1 Rickettsia typhi
CTGTTTTTGGCGTCTTAAAAAGAGATGGTAAGGTTTTCGTTGAAATAGTCAAAAACTGCACCAGAGAACAATTGATGCCTATTATTCAGGCAAATTATTCAGGGGAAAATTCTCGAGGGATCAACAATTAAATACAGATGGGTGGAAGGCTTACGATGGCTTAATTTTAAATGATTACACTCATCATCGAGTTTTTCATTCTACAATGAATTTGCTCGAGGAAAAAATCATGTTATAGTATAAAGTCTTTCTGGAGCTATTACAAAAGAAGATTAGCAAAATTTAATGGATTAACAATGAAAAATTTATTTTGCACTTAAAAGAAAGTGAATTTAGATTTAACTATCGAAAACAAGATTTGTATAAAGTTTTGTTAAAAAAAATTAGAGAAAATCCTCTTTAAAGTTGTCTAGACCCTAAATAATTAATTAAATAAAAATGAGTCAATTAAAATCTGAACAAAAAATTGCCGTTAGAGGTATGAAAATAGCCACTGTAAATTGTGGTATAAAATATAAAAATCGCGATGATTTATTGCTGGTAATTTTTGAAAAGCCAGTAGCGGTAGCGGGTTTATTTACTACTTCAACCATGACTGCATCTCCCGTTGTTCATTGTCGAAACATTCTTCAGCAAAAACAAGCTCGTGCTTTAATCGTAAATGCGGGCAATGCTAATGCCTTCACGGGGGAGGTTGGCAAAACGATAGTGCAAAAAACCGTTGATAAAATTTCTTCTTCCTTAAATGCAACATCAAACCAAATATTCGTTAGTTCAACGGGGGTTATTGGTGAATTATTCGATGTTAATTTAATTACACAAAAAATCGACGAAATGATTTTACAAGCAAATGATGATGAATCAATGATTATCAAGGCTTCAAAGGCAATTATGACCACTGATACTAAAATGAAATTAGTGCAAAAAAAATGCCTAATTGATTCGCAAGAAGTTAATATTATAGGTTTTGCTAAGGGCTCAGGAATGATTGCTCCCAATATGGCAACGATGCTTGGCTATATCTTCACTGATGCCAATGTTTCTAGTGATGTTTTGCAAAAAATTCTTGCCGATATTGTCGAAAAAAGCTTTAATTCAATAACTGTTGATTCTGATCAATCAACCAACGATACAGTTCTTGCCTTTGCAACCGCAACCGCTAAACATAATTTTATCGATAATGCAGAAAATAAATCAATTGCTAATTTTAAAATTACAATGGAAGAATTAGTAATTGAATTGGCTAAAATGATAGTTATTGACGGCGAGGGCGCTAAAAAGCTGATTGAAATCAATGTTGTTAATGCAACAAATTATCAACAAGCTAAAATAGTGGCGATGGCAATTGCCAATTCTCCTTTGGTAAAAAGTGCCATGGCGGCCTCTGACCCTAATTGGGGAAGGATTATTATGGCAATTGGTAAATCAACCACGAATATTTCTCCTCAACAAATTAAAGTTAAAATCGGCGATTTCTTAATTGCTGAAAATGGCTCTAGAGCTAATGATTACAACGAAGCAAATGTTCATCAATATTTAAAAAGAGAAGAGGTAAAAATTATTGTCGATCTAGGAGTTAACAAAACACAGGAAATAAAAAATATTTCTACTTCTCAAACTATGAAGCAAGATCTTTATTCTGCCACTGTTTGGGGTTGCGATCTCAATGAAGAATATGTTAAAATTAATAAAGATTATCGTAGCTAATGACTGCTATTTTTAACCTTTCCAATCTAGATAACATTGATTCCAATAAATTTACTGAAATTTTTACTCAAATTTTAGAACAAAAATTTTCTGATGATAAAATAATTGAAATATTATTAAAAATTAATCAATTGCAATATCCAGTTGAGGCAATGATTGGAGCCTTTAATGCCCTTAAGCATAAAATGTTAAAGATTAATGTGGGTAATAATTTATTATCACAAACTATTGATTTATGCGGAACGGGCGGTGATTGCCTTAATACCTTCAATATTTCAACTGCCACTTCTTTTGTTGTTGCTTCTTGCGGGGTAAAAGTGGCGAAAAACGGCAATCGAGCTTCGTCTTCTAAATCTGGCTCTGCGGATATCTTTGAAATTTTAAATATTGAATTTTCTAAAGACCAAGAATCAATAATATCAAGCCTTGAAAATAATAATTTAGTTTTTTTATTTGCTCCATATTTTCATCAAAGCCTTAAAAATATTGCTCCGATTCGCAAATTAATCAAACAGCCGACCATTTTCAATTATTTAGGGCCTTTGCTAAACCCGTTGCAAGTTGATAAACAAATAATTGGCGTGGCAAATGTAAATATGATAGAAAAAATGTCGCAAGTAATTATCTCGCAAAAAATATCGCAAAAAGAGGTTTATTTTGTTAATGGCGACGATGGAATGGACGAACTAACCCTTACAACCAACTCACAGATTATAAAATTAATCAATGGCAATATAAAAACAGAAGTTTTTAACCCCACCAATTTTGGCTTTGAAAAGGTTGATATAGTTGATTTAACGGGCGGTAGCCCCGAATATAATGCCAAAGCATTAATTGATTTACTTGATGGTAAAAAATCTCCCTACCGCAATATTGTTGTAATCAATAGTGCCCTAGCTCTAATTTTAGCAAAAAAGGCAAATAATTTTCAAGATGCCATTAAGTTAGCGGAATCAAGCATTGATAATGGCGATGCAAAAAATATACTCATTAAAATGCAAAAAAAGATATGATGCGATTAAATCAATACAAAAAATGCCCCTCTCCGAAGGCAGAGTCTTAGTAAAACCTTGCTACACAATAACCCTCCCCTTGAGGGAGGGTCGAAATTGCTAGCAATTTCGGGGAGGGGTCAAAAAACTAGTTATAACTCCATGCCTAATGTTATTAAAATATTTCTGACCTCTCCTCTGCATCGCCAACAAGTTGGCTCTGCGACCCTCCCTCAAAAATAATTAAGGGGGGGAGGGGTTATTAGATCGAGAAGATATTTTAACTGCTTGCAATTCTAGCTTCGAGCTTTCTATCAACGGAAATAAGGGGTTTCAGCCTTGTTAAAGTTATGTTCGGTCTCTTCCCCTTCGGCAACAAGGGGTTTCAACCCCCCAAGATTCTAACGGTAACAAGGGGTTTCAACCCCCCAAGATTCTAACGGCAACAAGGGGTTTCAGCCTTGTTAAAGTTATGTTCGGTCTCTTCCCCTTCGGCAACAAGGGGTTTCAACCCCCCAAGATTCTAACGGCAACAAGGGGTTTCAACCCCTTGTGGTAAATACATTTTCGGTCATGATTAAGGCAAGGGGCTAAAACCCATTGTTGCCTATTTTGGCAATAATTATAAGAAATGGCTTTTTATTATTCCCAATCTTTGAAAATGATTTCTTCTTTTTCTGCATCATATTTATAATTAACGATATCGCCATTTATCATAAAATCAATTGCCAGATTAATAATATCTAGTGGAGCAATAAACCATTCGCGGGGGCTGTGTCGCCTTCCTTCATTATCAAAAACATCTACATTTAAACAAGCCGATCCAAAAAATGTATGCAATAATTGTTCAAGTTTTTGTGGGTTCATATTAAAACATCTAAACGTCGTTACTATTTCAACTGTTGCCATTAAATAAGTTGGCTCCAAAACGGCATTTTTTACTCTCTCTTCCACTGGAATTTTTGAGAAGCCAATTTTATAAAGATTTTTAATTGATTTTATTTCTTGTTTATCGCTTAAAGATTTTACAACATAAATATAGCCAGTCTCTTGATCTTCTGAGGTGACATTGTAAAAATCATTAAGATAATTTTCTGATGATTTACTAACTCTTCTGCCATCTTTAAATAAAGCCTTTCCTAAAGATCTTAACAATAAATTTGATTCAGTGCCATTTTCAAAAATTGCTCTTAAGCGAGCATCGAATTTGCCATGTTCATCTTTGATTTTTTCTCCAACTTCAGCAAGATAAACTAACATCCCCCTCAATACAAAAAATTCTCCCTTTGCCATTTTATAATCTCTGTGAAATGGCAGTAATTTTCTCTTGCCATATTTAATCTCTTTATGACATTGAGTAAATTTTTCCGTAAATTCTTCAAAATTTTTACAAGGCTTTCTTCTGGCAATAAATTCAGCTTCGGCTCTTTCTTTTGGAATATATTTTAAATTAAAAATATCATTTTCATCGCTTTCAAAAATCCCTAGATCGTCATCCTCAAAAATATCATCGATGGTTTTAACTTCTTTCGTTTCTTTCTGGAGTAATTTATGCTCGTCATAAACTAAAAGCGAACGTAATTTTTCTTTATCTTCTCGCATTGTGCTAAGGCGAGAATAAAGTTGATGCTCGTTGATGTCGCCTCCCGCTTTTGGTTCGCAACCATTATCTTTTACAAAATTATTTATTTGTTGAAATGAAGATAAAAGACGATCGTCGGCAGTAACTGCATCCTGCTTAGACTTAAAATTTAGGAGACCTAAATCGTCATCTTCTATTAATTTGAGCAAATCTTTTTTATCCATTACAAACTCTGTTTTCTTCGCTGATCTATGATGTAAATTCTCGCTTCAGCCAATCTTCTTTCTAAAGGATCGGCTGCATTAACATTTGGCAATATGCCATTATTATTTTGAACAAAACTTTTGATTTTTGGCCAAAGAATAACAGCTTCTTCATCAGTCATTTGAATTCGATTTACTTCAATTGCTTCTTGAATAAGCCTTAAAACACTTGTGGTTACAGATTTTGAAAGTATTTCAAAGGCTTGTTGAAAAGGGTTGATTGTATCAATTAAATCAATATACAAATCATCAATATTAATAAATCTTGATGATCCAATTATAAATCTTTTATCTCCCACTTCCTTGATTTCACAATTCTTCACCACCGAATCAACCGCAACATATTGGCGAACCTCCTCAACCTCTGAGGCAGTTAAATCTGGATATTTAATTTGGATAATTTTTGGAATCATTACTTTGTTAATCACTTCAGCATCAACATTTCCAGGCAATGCTTTTAACATTTGATTATCTTGTAAAATTGTGGCTTTTAAATCATTCAAATCGGATTCAATAATATCTTTAACCCTATTTGAGCTTGGCTCTTTAAAGCCTCTAATTTTAATTTCTCCCGCTTGACTTTTATCGTCATCGCTTAATTTTGTTTTAAATTTAAAGCTCGGTGCTAAAACTTGCTCCATCAAGAGCGAACAAGTAATGGCTTTAAGCATATTATTTACTGAAACGGTAACTTTTTCATCGGTTGCATCTGGTTGAGCAATAAGATTAGTGAATTGTGCATGAGTTTTATTTTTGCTATCTCGAGTGCAACGACCAATAATTTGAATTACCTCAGTTAGCGACCCACGATAGCCCACTGTTAAAGCATGCTCGCAATATGGCCAATCAAAGCCTTCTTTTGCCATACCAAGAGCAATAATCAAATCCATATCATTTTCTAATTTGATGTTGCGAAGATATTCAGCAACTTTATCTCGATCATTTTCCTCAACTAAATTGGCAATTTTTAAAATTTTACCATCCAAAAATCTTTTTACAAAAAGAACCCCTGTTTTATTATCTTGCCTCTCAACAACGCCAATTAAATCGATAATAGTGTCAACTTCTCGATATTTATCTTTTGTCGATTCACCAGCATTAACATTGGGAATATGAAGAATAGTTTTTTTATCGGTATCAAGAATTTCCATAATTGCGGATGTATATCTTCCTTGATAAAAATGATAACCAATCCCCAGAGATTTAAGATAATCGTAGCCATTTAACTGCTCGTAATAATTGTAGGTTGTTTTTGTAAATTTTTCTTCATCTTCGGGCATTAAAACGGCAACCCCATCCCCTCTAAAATAAGAACCCGTCATTGCTAAAATATGAGCATTTGATTTTGTCATAATCAAATGCAAGAGGCTCCCTAATTTATTGTTTTCTTTATCCGCTGAAACATGATGAAATTCATCAATCGCAAGCAAGCAATCATTGAATTTACTTTCATCAATTTGCTCAAAAGCAAAGCGAAGCGTTGCATGAGTGCAAATCAAAATTTTTGCATCTGAATTAATGAAGCGAATAAAAGCTTCAACTTTTTTGTTATCACTTCCCGCAGTGCATAAATTATACTCATCTTGCGGTTCCCAATTGGCAAAAAACCCGTGAGACATCAAATCAGTTTTGCCAAACGATCCACCAATTGATTTTTCTGGCACCGCAACAATAACTTTTTTGATTCCCTGCTTATAAAGCTTATCCAAGGCTATAAACATTAATGCTCGCGATTTTCCTGAGGCTGGCGGGGCTTTTAAAAGCAAATATCTTGCATCTCTAGCCTGATATGCCCTTTCTTGCATTTCTCGCATTCCGAGCTTATTAATTTTAGTGCTTTCACCTGTTTGTTTGTAAGAAACTTCTACTAGGTTTTTCATTATTTTTTGATTTTAGAATGAGGGGATAAATAAGCATCTTCCGATGTTTTTTTTAAAGATTTTACAAAATCAGTTTTATTGAGTTTTTCCAACTGCCATTCAGCTAATTCTTTTAACTTTTCAAATCGCCCTCTTTTATCAATTTTATCTCTAATCATTTCGGAATTTTTGCTTTCGGCATTTGAGAGAACATTTAGTTCATTTATACTAGCACAATCTCTAATATTTTCTCCTGCCTTAATCCTTTCTGGATTAGCAATTTTCCATTCTTTTGCTGTATAACCAAAAACCGCAACATTCAAAAAATCTGCTTCCTCAGCATATTCCAATTCTTTTCTCCATTTTCTTGATATTGGGATAATATGTTCTTTGATGGCATCAGTGTGAAGCGAATAATTTGCTTTACTTAGAGTTCTCTTAACATTCCACTCAAGATTATATTGATTATTTTCAATCGCCTTTAATCGCTGATATTCTTTGATTAAATAGAGCTTAAAAGAAGGGCTAAGCCACGAACCAAACTCAAAAGCTATGTCTTTATGAGCATATGTTCCGCCACCAAAACGACCAGATTTTGAAACAATTCCTTTGGCGTTAGTTGTTTCAACCCATTTTTTAGGCGTTAAAGTAAAATTATTTAATCCAGCTTCTTTTCTAAAGGTGTCGAATTCGACACCTTTAAAATCTTCATTATTCATCAATTCCCACAAACCCAAAAACTCAACCGTGTTGCGGTTTCTCATCCAGTTTTTAATGTGGTCAGCTCCCTCTTCGCCTTTTACCATATCGGTTAGGCAAATATAATCTTTCTCTAAAATTTGACTAATATTTATAAGTTTATCTTGAACCTTGATTTGATTTTTCTTTTTAAAAAACATTTTTTACTCCTGTGATAGTTTTTTGTTATTTTTGGTCATGGGTTTTGGTGTTATTATTTTCTAGAAAATCAAATAAATTTGGCTCTTCCTCTTTTTCGGTAATACCATTTTCTCCGATCGAAATAATTTCTAAATCATCACTATTGGTAATTAATTTATCGTTAAAACTATAAATTTTAACCGCAGAAACCCTTGTTTTATTTGGGTTGATTTCGCCATTTATTTTAAATTTTTGATATTCAAATTTTGCAATTATTACATTAACTTCTTGAATAGGGTAATGGTCGTTAAGAAATTTTGTATTAAATTCGCTATCCATTAAATAAAATTCTAAGCTCTTATTGCTTCTGTAATCTTCGCCTTTCCATTTTGGTGATTTTGCTTGTGTATCAATTTTACTAATTACTGCAGAAATAATTTTTAGCTTATGAATTTTAAATTCTGAATCTAGTTTTTCTTTTATCGATGAAGAAATGTAATGTGGGAATTTATTCCTTTGGATAAATTTATAGGCTTTACAAAACTCAACGCCTTCTATACGAGTGTCATTTATGCAAACTTTATAAAAATCGCTTCTTCCAGCAAAAGCCCCAGGAAATTGTTTTTGTAAGGTGGTTTTATTTTGTATTTTTTCGTTGTCAGTTTCAAGAAATCCTTTGGTAATATTTACCATCCATTTTCCAGCCTTATCTCCTATTTCACCTTCTTCTATTTTAAAGTTTTGTGCAAATTTTTTCCCGTTAGTTGTGTCCAAAAATTGAGAACAACTATTGATTGCTCCTGCTAATGCGAATATTGAAATGATAAATTTTTGTAGCACTCCTCCATTTTCGGGAGGCGAAATCAGAATTTTAACATCAAGCTTTCTATCGAATAGCTTTGCATTAAAGTCATCCAAAATTTTTTCTAAGCTTTGTGTGGTTTTAATAAAGGTATCGAGGGATATTTGATGAACAACTTCACCATCTCTTCCCCTAGTATCAAAATGTATAAAAAACTTTTCTTGTTGTCCTTGATTCATTTTATTTAACTACCTCAAACTTTTCATTATTCACCATCTCCTCATAAAGTTTAAATAAATGCTCGAGCCTTTCTTCGTCGGAAGTGAAAGGTTTTGAGCGGTAGCATAATTCAATTGCAAAATCTAGTTCTTGGTGGGCTTTTTTAAGCCCGGCGGGCATTTTATTTGGTTTGTAGAGCTCGGCCATAGTTTTTTCGGAGTGCCTCTCTCTTTCTGCTAAAATATTATAAACATAATTAGTTAAGCTTTGTTTTTGCTTCTCGCTAATATCGGGGAATGGGAAGGTGTTATAGCAAATTTCAGCGGAATATCTTAAATCTGTCTTTAGTCTTCCGCCAACCGCCCTAACCCACAACATATGAATTTTTGAGGTAAGAACGGCAAAAATCCACGGCTCGGCTTCATAGATTGCAAGTGCCGAATCGGAAATAATTGAATTTTTATCTAAAAAACCAATCGGAATATATTCTCTTCTTTCCGACGAAACCCGAGGTATTATGATTGAATTGCCGTTGATATGGCAAACTTGAGCAAATCGGTGTGATATCTTTGCTAAATATGGTCTTGCTGATTTTTCTCTAACTTTTTGACAATTTTCAATTCTAGTTTTAATAAAGTTATTAGTTAGAGCTAATTCTAAATTTTCATCCTCGATCCACAAACACCAACGATCTTGTCCTCTAATAAATTCTTGCGAACCAAGAAATTTTTTGATTATTTTTGCAAATTGTGGGTTTTCTTGAATCAAGTAATTTTTTTCGCTAGTTGTTAAAATTAAATTTCCATCATCTGCTGGCATATTGCCAAAATTCATTTTTGGCAAATTTTTAGAAATTGGTTTATTGATGCGAGTTATTGCCAGATTTGAGCCCGCGGTTAAATAAGGGCTAATATTTTCTACTAATTTTTCGCTATTTTCGATAAATAAAGTTTTTGAGGTTTTTAAGTTTATTGACTTCAAACCAATAATAGCAACGGTTACACCAGCATTATATTTGGCATTATTTTGCCATTTAAACGAGGTGTAAGCAAAAAATATCTCAACTCCAATTTTAAACAAATGAGGCCACAACAAACCCACTGAATCACCCTGGCAAATTGAATTTGTTGAAACGAAAGCAAATCTTGATTTTGAATTTTGAATAAATTGCGATGCTTTGTAAAACCAACAAGAGATATAATCGAG
>CAMDGT010000026.1 GCA_945898025.1 Rickettsia typhi
AAAGGCAATTTTTTGGCAAAATTCCGGCAAGGTCAGCGTAGTTTTCTTCGATAAGACGCATAGCTTCGTTCAAGGCTTCGCAGATGTCTGCGCCTTCGGGCAAATTGGCGAGATAACCATATTGCGATTTTTCGGGAAGCATCATTGCACCAGAAGCAAGAAAATCTGCTTGGGTGGCGGGGCGTTTGCCTCTTGGGTTTGACGGAATTTTTTCTTCAATAGCAATTTTTGCTTCTTCGAAACGGTTTTGGGCATAGCGCAGAAGGATTAATCCAAGAACCGGGTCTTTGTATTCTGCGGCTGTTAATTTGGAGTTAGCGCGGAGATTATCGGCAGAATCCCAAAGTTCTTTTTCGAGTTGCTTGATTTGTTCACTGTTCATTTTTTTAAGAATTTAGATTTTTAAATTATTCAATTATTCCCCGCCACTTCTTGCCCAAAAAATAACCACGATTCTTTTCGCTTCTAAAGCTCGCTTCAATAAAACCAGTTTCAAGCCATTTGGGTGAATGGTGGCGATTTGATGATAGCAGGCGATTGGGGTGATGATTAGTAGAGGTAAGTTTTTTTTCTAACTTAAATTATTGGTATAAATAATGCTAATAAACTACGAATAAAATGCCATTAATTTCTTTAGTTATTTTTAAACAGAAACAACCTTAATTTGAACAATAAGAATCCTAAACAGGGATTCAAATCCGATCCTCAATAAAATTAAATAAAAAATATTAACCAAAGCAATATCTAAGCTATTGCAAGGTTTTATTTATTTCTCCAATATTGGTTCTAAATTTATTAATAACGAGGAGAATTTAGAAAAATAAGCATTTGCAATCTTCTGAAAACTTTTTCTATTTCATATTCCAAAACAACATTAAAACCATTATTGATAAAGCTTCTTGAAAATTCCATATCACTTGTTTTATTTTGAAACCAATTCACAAACAAACTTGTTTTTTTAAATCAAACTTGTTTTTTTAAATTTTAATTATAAATTGGAATCCACATTCAAACAACCTTAAATTTACTATGTTGCTAACATCTATACTAACACCCATTATTGTTCTAATCGGAATTCTTTTCATTCTATTTTCATCTGGAGTTTTGTTCATTGTAGAGCAACAAAGGGTATCCATAATCGAAAGGTTTGGTAAATTTATTGGCCTTGCAAAGCCCGGTTTAAATTTCAAACTTCCCTACCCAATTAGTGTAGTAGCTCAAAAAGCAAGCCTTAGAATTACCCAATCAAATCATGAATTAGGAATAAAAACCAGAGATAATGCCTTCATTAAACTACCCGTAATAACTCAATTAAAGGTAATTGAAGATAAGATTGCAGAATCTTTTTATAAACTTGACAACCCAATTAATCAGATAAATGCCTTTATTTTAAATACTATTAGATCAAAAGCAGCAACCTTAGATTTAGAAGATATATACACTAAAAAGAATGAAATTGCTCAGCATGTCACCGAATCTTTGCACAGCAAAATAGAAGAATATGGCTACGAAATAATTGATATTTTAGTTGATGAACCAGAGCCATCTCCAGAGGTTAAAGAAGCCTACAACAATGTAATTGCATCTCGAAGACAGCTTGATGCTTCAAGAAATCAGGCAGAAGCCAAAAAAATATTACTTGTTGGTGAAGCGGAAGCAGAAGCCAGAAGCCTTGAATTGAAGGCTGAATCTTATGCAATACAGAGAAGAGTGATTAGCAAGGGCCTTTCCGAGGCCTTAGATCAACTTAAAGAGAAAAATATTGATCCTCATTATATACTTGAATTTATAGCTGGAATTGATTACAGAGACACCTTAAGAGATGTTGCTAAATCAGATTCAAATACTCTGATTTTTTCAAATAATCCTAAAGATGATTTACAGAAGCTTTTACCAAGTTTATTGAATAATGCTAGCAAGTAAGAAGGGCAATTATCTAACTTAAGGAAAAATTAAATTGAGATTATTTCTAACTCTAACAATATTATTATCATTTCTTGTAAGTAATGTTTTTAGTCGTCCAATTTCATATTCAGGAGGCAAGACAATCATGCAAATGAATGATGCCATTAAAAATTCTATTCATGCCCATTACTCACCAAGCTAAAAATATTCAGTTGGCTATAAAGGAGAATATTTTAGAAAAGATCAAATAGCTCTAAATGGAATTCAATTAAATAATCTGATTAAAAGGTGGAACTTACCAGCCTCACAAGGAAACCTTTATCTTGAATCAAATATTGGCAATGCTAATAAATCAGAAAAAAATGAATTATACGGCTTTGTAGGAATTGCCGGAGACTTTGAGACTAGAAAATATTTCATCTCTTATGAAAACAAATATTATAAATCCGACGGAGATATTCTTAGTAATTTTGAGCAATCAGCAAGAATTGGTGTCGCCCCCTATGTAGCTAATTATGGCAATCTTCATACTTGGTTGATGCTTCAAGCTTCTCATCAACCAGAATTTAAAGGAGACAAAGTAATTGCTACCCCTCTTGTTAGAATCTTTAAAAGAGCTCATTTAGCTGAATTTGGAGTAAGCTCTAATAAGAGAATTTTATTTAATTTTATTGCAAGGTTTTAATGATGTTTAAAAAATTTACTACTGTTTTTTCGCTTATATTTTTAATCAATATTTCTTCTGCTTTTGCTAAGGAAATTAATATTGATGTAAATGGTTTAGTTTGTGAATTTTGCGTTGTCACAATAGAAAAAAACTTTAACAAAAGAGATGAAATCAAGAAGGTTAGAGTTGATTTAGATCAAAAGAAAGTATTTCTAACTTTCAAAGACGGTAAAAATTTATCCGATGAAATTATCAAAGATATCGTAGTTAATAATGGCTACAATGTAGTTAAAATTAATCGTTAAGGCGAGGTATATGATTAAGATAAAAGAATCGTTGCTCTCGTTTTTTGGATTATTTACTTCTGTTTCGACAATTCTTTGCTGTGCATTACCAATAATTTTAGTAACATTAGGAATTGGGGCGGTTTTTGCTAACTTAACCGCAAGCTTCCCTTTTATCACATGGTTAGCTGAAAGAAGTTTATATTTATTTACTATAGCTACGAATCTTCTTTTAATTGGCGGATATTTTATCTTTATCAAACCACAAACCTGTCCAGCTGATAAGAAATTAGCTGAGATATGCAATAAAACCAAAAAATTTAACAAAATTGTGTGGTGGATGTCGGTTATAATATTGGCAATCAGCTTCTTTTTTAAATATATTCTAATTCTATTAATTTCTTAAAAATTGTAGGACGGGTTAATGGTATTATAAAGATGATGAAGATAAAGGTAATTTTATTAATGCCAACCAAATCAAGCTTAAGTTTATACTAACATTTATTTAGCATTGTCTTTTAGTTCTTCAATTGAAAGATATTCAAGGCACTTTTGATGGCAACTCTCTAGGATGACTTTAGGGACGACTTTAGGGACGACTTTATTTTCCAGAGCCTCTATCCATCTCAAAATGCATAAGCACCATTTATCGCCAGCTTTTAAGCCAACAAAATTATATTCAGGAACTGGAGTAATCAGATCATTGCCCATCTTTTTGCTAAATTCTAAAAATTCATCCGTCATAATAGCACAAATTATATGCCTACCACGATCATTATGGTCGGTATTACAAAAACCATCTCGATAAAAACCTGTTTTTGGCTCAAAGCAACATGGTTCTAGTTTTGTACCTAAAACATTTTTAGCTTCATTGTCATTTGCTATCATAAAAGCTCTTCAATTTTTTTAATTATTATTGGTGAATTAGGTTTAGTTGACGAAGAAAACCATGCCACAAAATTACCGTTTTTATCGATTAAATATTTATGAAAATTCCATTTAGGAGAACCTATAAAACCAGCCTTATTATTTGCCCATAAGTAAAATGGATGAGCATTTTCGCCCTTAACTTTTGTAATTGTAGTTAAAGGAAAAGTGATGCGAAATTCTTTAGTGGTAAATTCTTTTACTTGTGAAGTTTGAGCAAATTCCTGATTGGCAAAATCTGCCGACGGAACAGCGATTATAACCAAACCCTTATTTTTATATTTTTCGTGTAACTCTTGTAAATCTTTATATTGCGGAGTAAGACCGCACTTTGAAGCGGTATTCACAATCAATAATACTTTTCCTTTAAAATCTGATAAATTGATTGCTTTATTATCAATTGAGGTAAATGAAAATTGATAAGCATTTGAAATTGTCATATTTGCCCCAAAACTAAGAGAGTTAAAATTAGCTAGTAATAGCGATATTAGGGTTATTTTAAAAAATTTCATTTTATTGTAAATTGAGTTAAAAATTACGGGTTGTTTTATTAATGGGTTGATGCTTAATTCATTATCGGTGTTATCACCCTTCCCTTGAGGGAGGGTCAAACCAGCTTGCTGGTTTGGGGAGGGGTTAGAAATATAAAATAAAAAAATAAATTTATTTTCTAACTGATAGATTTTTAACCCCTCCCCAAACGACATTGTCGTTTGACCCTCCCTCAAGGGAAGGGTGATAACACCAAGTTTTGCCGAGTTTTGCCGAGTTTTGCCGAGTTTTGCCGAGTTTTGCCGAGTTTTGTTTTATATTATCAACCCATTAGTCAAACAATCCGAAAAATTTTGCCAAGTTATTCATAGATTAATTTATCATAATTGACAATATTTAGTTTTTAAATAAATTTAATAATATAATTAATTTAACTCTTAAGCAAGATATGAAAAAAGAACAATTAGTAAAAATTTTAACATACTCTGGAAGCCTGCCATTTATATTCTTAACCTGTTTTAGATTTTATGGTTTAAACCAATTTTTTACAATTGATACCTCTCTAATTCTTATATCTTATGGAGCAATTATTTTAACTTTTATTTCAGGAATGCATTTCTCTTATGCCATTTTACAAAATAAAATTAACAATAGGCTTTTGATAGCAAGCAATATCATGGCAATTATCTCTTGGCTATGTTTATTAATAAATTTTAAATTAGCCTTAGTAGTTATGATTACAGGACTTATATCTAACTTAATTATCGATTTAGTTTCTTATAAAAATTCAATAATTGAAAAATGGTTTTTTAATTTAAGACTTAAAATTAGCTTAATTGTTATATTTTGCCTTGTTTTGAATTTTTTGCACATTTCTTAGAGCAATATTTAACTTTGTCCCAATTTTTTAACCATTTTTTTCGCCAAATAAATCTTAAGGTGCAAATGGGACATATTTTCTCTGGCAAATTCAACTTTTTATGCATTTTATTAAATCTTCAATTTCAGTTTTTACTTGATCTAATATTTTGCTTAATTGCAAGAAACTTTGCTCTTTTCCTTTTTTTAAAAATAGTTTAGTTTTTTTATCAAAAAACAGACCGCTTTCATATCTGGTTACTACATTATCTAGGTTGGAATCATAAAATTTTCTTGGAATGCTATATGCGGTTTTTAATGCTCTATATTTCTTATCTTCATCATATAAAATTAAAGACTCCAGAACCACCAACATCACAAAAAAAATATGCAGTTGAACGGAGTATTCTGAACCCGCAGAGGCTAATCTAAATTCTATTCTAGAGTTTTTTTGCCAATTATATTGATGATCTAAAACTTTATAGCCTAAATTATCAAAATTAATGTCAAGATTATTCGGTAAATCTTTTTTGTTTTTTTCAAGATAACAGGCGATACTGCCTTTATTTCCGCCTGAAATGTCATGTGGAGACATCAATTTTTCTTGCAAGCCATAATCTTCTTTTAAAAACAAGCGATCTAAGCTTTCTTGATTTGAAATAAAAAATATTAAATTATTAATCGAATTTTTAATTAGTGAATTTTGTAAAAAGAAGGCGAAATTTTTGTTAGCAATCATATTAAAGCCTTTCTTCCAGAGGCTGATATTGATTTGCACGGCATTTGGCACATGAATTAATCTATTATTTAATTCTTGCCAATTATAGTTTATTGGTTGAATTTTCGGTATTTGAGGGTAGAAAATCTGATCAATATTTTGACAAAACTTTTGATAATTATTTATTGTTTGTGTTATATCGCCTATTTGAAAATCTGATTCATATTCCCATTGATTTTGCCAGAATTCTGGCTTTAATTTGGCTTTTATTTCTAGCTTTTTAAGTTTAGAATTTACCGCCCCATAAAAGTTATTTTGGTAAAAATTATTTTGAGAATTGTTTTGAGGATTATTTTTTGATAAGTTCTCGTTATCTAAATAAACACCCTCTAATTCGATATTAACTGAAGATTTGACACCTCTTTCTTCTAAAATATCTTCAATTAACATGATGCATTTCGTTAATTTGTAATTGCAAATATTATTAACAAAACTATTATTTTCGCTAGTACTCATCTAATTATACAGAATTTAATCATGAAATCTAAAATAGTTTTACCAATCGCAAAAAGCTTTGCAAAAAGGTTCGAACCAATTAATTTTACAAAAATAGAAGAAATCTTACCGAGTTATATTGATAAGAACTACTCTAAACATTCAATTATAAACAATAAAATAATATCTTTGCAATCATTAAATATCAATTCTGGTAAGGAAGAATATTTAAAATATTTCAATAATTGCTGGCTTTTAACTGAAGTTTTATTCTCAAGCCTTAAATATAAAGAGTCATTTTATCAAACACCTTATCACTCATTAAGGCACCCTCTAATATTTTACTACGGCCACGTGGCCTCGCTTTATGTTAATAAAATGTTATTAGCGGGCTTAATTAATAAAGGAATAAATAAGGAATTTGAAAATGTTTTTGAAACTGGAGTAGACGAAATGACTTGGGATGTCAATACTCAAGATGGCAAAGTTAACTGGCCAACTCTGGAAGAAGTTTCCGCCTATCGGGAGGAAGTTTATAATTTGGTCACTGATATTATCAATAAAAACGAGCAATTATTTACAACAAAAATATCCGATAAAAATCCTCTCTGGTCACTGCTAATGTCCTTTGAACATGAAAGAATACACCTAGAAACATCTAGTGTCTTAATTAGAGAGACACCAATAGATCATGTTAGAAATCCTAAATATTTTACAGAACCAACTCATCATCAAAAAGAGAATCAATTTCCTCTAGTTGAAATTGATTATCCTGAGAATAAATTGCTCAGCATTGAATCTAAAGTAGTTCATATCGGAAAAAAAGACATCACAACCTATGGATGGGACAATGAATACGGTCTTGATACAAGAAAAGTTAATGATTTTGATGTTAGTCAATATTTAATCAGCAATGGCGAATTCTTCGAATTTGTTAAAGATGATGGCTATTATATTGACAAATATTGGTGCGATAATGGTCTTTCTTGGCGAAAATTTAGAAACACCTATCATCCAACATTCTGGGTTGCAAATGGCCCAAAAGGCTCTAATTTATTTAAATTAAGAGGCTGTTTTGATATTATTAATATGCAGTGGAATTATCCCGTAATTGTAAATCATTACGAGGCAAAGGCATTTTGTAGATATAAATCGGAGCTAGATGGTAAAAATTACAGACTTCCATTTGAAGCCGAACACCGAGCTTTACAAGATTTCGAAACCGACCCTATCAATAGCCAATTTCACAATAATTTCAATTTTAATCTACAAAATTTAAGTGAAAATGCTGTAAATATCAATAAGCACACCGAAAATAATCTACACGACTTGCACGGCAATGTTTGGCAATGGCTTGAAGATGATTTTCATCCATTAAAAGGCTTTAAAATTCATTCTTATTATAAAGATTTTTCTATTCCATGTTTTGATGGTAAGCATAAAATGATTGCGGGATCATCATTTTTTAGCACTGGCAACCTCGCCTCTGCTGATTCTAGATATCATTTTAGGCCCCATTTTTTTCAACATGCGGGTTTTAGAATAGTCAATGACAAACAAAATTATATCAAAAATAACATTCAAATTGAATTTGAGACTATAAACAAAGCAACCGGAGTTAAATATATTATTTTTAAAGAGAATAATGAATTAAAAGTTCTCGAAAAAGAAAGCTTTGATGCGCGGTTCCGGCAATAATATAAATGCTTTTTAGATAAAGATAAAGCACAATCAAGTTTATCAATTTCTAAATTATTGATTAATATTTTTATATAAATCTAATCCACTTAAAAAGGCATTTTCAACTCTTCCTGAAATCAACCAATCTCCACAAATCCCTAAATTTAAATTTGGGTCAAAAAGCGATTTATCTCCTATTCTTAAAGCTACATTTGCATATCTCCAGCGATGAATATTTTGGCAACTTAGATTGCTTATATCAAAATCAATTATCTGCCTTAAAGAAGTAATCATTCTTTCTTTTATAACTTCTAAGTCTTCTTCAATATTTTCATCGGCCCATTTATTGCTAGAATTAACAATCAAAGAAAATCCTTTTGGTCTTTCTGGCTTAGAATTATTAACGGATATCCAGCTAATGTTTGATTCTTTCACTAAACCTGCATCAAATTCGATTGATAATTTTTCTTTAAAACCAAGCATTAAGGTAAAGCAACCAGACATTCTTATGCTTGATACAATATCAAAGTATTTAAAATTTTTTGGTAGTAAATTAATGACCTGATGAGAGGGAATTGCTAAAATTAAATAGTCAAAATTATTAAAAATTTCATCTTCAATCGTTTTTAAGGACCATTTTTTATCATCAAAATTGATAGATTTAACTTGTTTACCTAGTAAAATATTGAGATCTTTAGCAATATATTTACATAAATTATTCATTTGTGGCTTTGCTACAAAATGAGGCTCATTATTATTAAATTGACATTTTTTATTGATTTTATTTCCTATTATTTCTACAAAATCAATATTCCATTCTTCAATTATTTTATCATTTTTTGCTTTGTTACAAAATTCTTTAAATTCCTGACTTTTAGCAGTAAAAAATTGGGCTCCATGATCAAAATGATAATCATCAATTCTTTTTGTCGCCATTCTTCCACCAACTCCTCTAGCTTTATCAAAAATAGTTAATTCATTGAGTACGGATAACTCTTTAGCGACTGTAAGCCCTGATATTCCAGCTCCTATTATAGCTATTTTTTTATTTTGTATTTTGTTAATCATTGCTAACTTAAATATTAAAGAATAATTTTTTTATAAGAATCTAGGCTTTTTTTGTTTTTTTCCTTGCTTGTTTTTGCGGTTGGCAAAGATTGTCTATTTATAAAAGTTTATAAACTTAACAACGACTAAAATCAAGTTTTTTGATGCCGATTTAATAATGGCAATATTTAGAGCATCCTACCATATTATTT
>CAMDGT010000027.1 GCA_945898025.1 Rickettsia typhi
TCTGCGGTATCAAAATAAGATTTTTTTATCACAATATTATTCTTAACCCCTCTTGATTCTTTAATAGCATTAATATCGCCATTTTCATCAACTAAAACACTCCATTTACTATCTTCATCTGAATTTAATTGTAGAGATTTTAATAATCTTTGCATTGCATTATCGAATTCTACTTTATTTTGCTGGCAATTTTTGTTAAATAGCCCAGAAAGAGCAATATTTTCAACAATTTCTATTGGCATTAAACGAGATAAACTAACTATAAAAGAAGATAGTTTGTTTATTTTATTGATTAAATCGAGTAAATCAATTCCAGAACGAGATTCACTACTTGATTTAAGGACACTGTTATGCAAAGCATTTTCTACGATATAATTTTGTAATGCTTGTTCATTTTTAAGATAAAACTCACTGCTACCTTTTTTAATTTTGTAAAGTGGCGGTTGAGCTATATATAAAAAACCTGACTCAATTAATTTTGGCATATGACGAAAAAAGAAAGTAAGTAGCAACGTTCTGATGTGAGAACCGTCAACGTCGGCATCCGCCATAATAACAATTTTATGATATCGAACTTTTGCAATATCAAATTCTTCTCCGATTCCAGTGCCAAGAGCTGTTATTATTGTTCCTATCTCTACAGATGAAAGCATTTTATCGAATCTTGCCCTTTCGACATTAAGGATTTTTCCTCTAATTGGTAATATTGCCTGAAATTTACGATTTCTACCGCTTTTTGCTGAACCGCCCGCTGAATTACCTTCGACAATAAATATTTCACTAAGAGAAGGGTCTTTTTCTTGACAATCAGCAAGTTTTCCTGGGAGATTGGAAATCTCTAAAGCGGATTTTCTTCTCGTTAATTCCCTAGCTTTTCTTGCCGCTTCTCTTGCTTGAGCAGCCTCCAAAGCCTTACCAATAATTATTTTTGCTTCACTTGGCCTTTCTTCAAACCATTGAGATAATTTATCATTAACCGCAGACTCAACAAATGGTCTCACTTCACTGGAAACTAATTTATCTTTAGTTTGTGAAGAAAATTTTGGATCTGGAACCTTGATAGAAAGTACACAAGTAAGACCTTCCCTTACATCTTCACCGCTTAAAACAATTTTTTCTTTTTTAAAAAGTTTATTATCACTAGCATAATTATTAATGGTTCTTGTTAGTGCTGCTTTCATGCCCACAAGATGGGTTCCACCATCTCTTTGTCTGATATTATTGGTAAAGCAAAGAATATTTTCATGATAACTATCATTCCACTGCATTGCCAATTCAAGGCTAATACCACTATTTTTATCGCTAGAGTTAACGCTAACAGTTTGATGGAGACTGTTTTTGCTTTTATCAAGATATTTTACATAGGCCTCGATTCCGCCTTCATACAATAAAATTACTTCGCGACAGTTGGTTATCTTAACTTCTTTATTTAGATCGAACTCTTGAATTATTAACTGAGAGACTTCTTGACGAAAATCTTGTAAGATAATTTTTACCCCTGAATTTAAAAAAGAAAGTTCTCTTAATCTGTGTTCTAGGGTTGAAAAATTAAAATCAATAAATGCGAATGTGCTAAGCGAAGGGAAAAAGGTTACTTGAGTTCCTTTTTTACCGTTAGAATCACCAACGGTTATTAAGGGAGCAACTGCATCTCCTTTTTCAAATCTGACATAGCTTTCTTTGCCATCTCTCCAAATTCTAAGGTCAAGCCAATCAGAAAGAGCATTAACAACAGAAATACCAACTCCGTGCAAACCGCCAGAAACCTTATAAGAATTCTGATCAAATTTACCTCCGGCATGGAGTTGAGTCATTATAACTTCTGCCGCAGAAATACCCTCTTCTTTGTGAATATCGGTTGGGATACCCCTACCATTGTCTCTTACTGTAACTGAACCGTCAAAGTTTATTGATACTAAAACTTCATCGCAATGCCCTGCCAATGCTTCATCAATAGCATTATCGACTACTTCATAAACCATATGATGCAACCCACTGCCGTCATCGGTATCACCAATATACATTCCCGGCCTTTTTCTAACAGCCTCCAAGCCCCTTAAAACCTTGATTGAATCTGCGGCATAAGAACCTTGAGATGCGGCTTCTTCTTCTTTATTGCTAGTTAACTGTATTGAGTTATCTTGAGTTTCTTGTTTTGACATTTTTAAGTAATTTTATCATTATGTTAATTTCATTAAACCCTAAAAACAAAATGTTTCCTAAAAACAAAATATTTAAATGGTAAAATTTGCACTTATTGCTAGTTTTAATTCATTATATAAAAATTAAACGATATCCTATATTTCCTTATTATCAAGAGTTATACCAAAAAATAAATCCGTTATCTTGTTTTGATGCTATGCTCAATAACTTCATCTTTTGGTATAGATAAGATAAAAATTTAATTTTTTATTTCAAATTCAATTGAATTTTTTGGTGATTTTCGATTGACAATAATTTTTTGCTCATAACTTTTAATTTTACAAACTGATTTTTTAGCTTGTTCGCAATAATAAAAAGTTCCCTGAAGCAAGTAATCTTTGCCATTCTCCAGAGGTGGAATTGATATTGAAAGATCGTTAAACTCATTCCAATCAAAATTCTTAATTAAATTTGCACTATTTGCTCCAGTTATTTCAAGAAGATTCAAGAAATTAGGAGCATCGAAATTAATTTTAAATTTTTTATCCAGATTAATTTTAAATTCTATGTCTTTGCCACTAGTAATATTAACTTCCATTGCCGGATATAAATTCGGCATATATTCTAGCAAATCATTCTTGGTGATTTTAAGAGGAGGTATAATATCGAGTAATTCAACATTCATTTGCGAGCGATTTATTTTTAACAAACGATTATTATTGGCATCGGTTAAATAAAAATCTCCGACTACCGCTATCATTGACTGAGGATTATTTAATAATATTTTTTTTGCATTATAATCAAAACTATCTCCTCTTATTCTAGAATTACTTCCTGCAATCACAGAAATAAATTTACCCTTGCTATCATATTTAGTGACATTGTGAGCTACAGCATCGACAACATAAATTCCCGTATCATCAACAAATAAACCGACAGGATTTTTAGTTAAATTTTTAGAAATCAATATTTTAACATTACCATCTTTTCCAATTACTCTAATTAAAGAAGTTTCTCCGTCGATAAAGTAAAGAGAGCCATCATACCAAGCAATATCAACTGGATAAGCAAGGCTAGCATTTTCTTTTGGACCATCTTGCGAGCCTATAAAACCGCTTCCCGCGAAGATATCTAGCTTTCTTTTGGCAAGATCAAAAATTAAAATTTGATTGGAGCCCGCATTAGCTATTGCAAATATTGACTTAGGCTTCATTGGCGCAACCGACCTGATTTGATTTAGAAGCTTTTTATTAGATTTTATATCAATTTTATCTGCATTATCTTGTTGTGTTTTAGAGCTAATCGAACCCTTTGCCAAAGCTTTGCGAAGAGTCGCCTTGTTTTTATTGATATCTTCATTAGTAATTGATGTGAATGTTACAGGCTTATTAAAAAGAATAATATCGGTAGGACTTGATAATTCTAGATCATCAGCTTTAGATATAGTAACGGACTCCTCGACAGGAGAGCCTTTTTCGCCCGAACCAATGAGAGTTGAAACCTTTTCACTTTCAAAATCAACCTCACGAATAGCATGATTATTGGTATCCGCAATATATAAATGATTATCATGATAAAGAACGGCCTGAGGGTTATTAAATTTTGCCGATTCAAAATTTCCGTCTTCAAAGCCTGCAATATTAGAGCCTATTTTTACTATCATTTCACCAGTTAAGGAACTAACGACAATATTGTTATCAAGGCTATTAGCAATAATAACCGCTGGAATATTTCTTGATTTATAATTAAAGCTGGGAGCAAAGACAATTTTAGTAGGAAAATTCAACACATTACGATTATCATTAGCATTTTCTAATAAATTAGCTATTTCACTTCTTTCGATGTTGTTTTTATTGCTGGTTATTATCTGTTTTATTGCCTTCTTAAGCTTTATGTAGCTTGAATCTTGCGATTCTTGATTTTTAGAATTTTTACCCAACTTTTCATAATCAACTATATTGCCTTTATTATCAATTAGAACAACATTTGGAAAGCTTTCAATTTTAAAATAATTAGCAATCTCTTCTTGATAGTCAATAACAACAGGATGATATATTTTGCTGTGGTTAATATTAATAGAAATATCATTTTTAAGCTTTCTGTAGCTTGATTTTTCGCTGTAAATATCGATTAGAAAAATTTTATTTCCGAATAGATCTTTAAGATTTTTTATATCTTCATCTTTAATGTTGCAAAAACCGCAATTTATATTATCTGGCCTTTTAAAATTAAGCAGAATAACTCTTTTTTGCAGAGATTTTAAATTGATTTCTTTGCTGTTAAACCATAGTGAATCAGTGTTTTCTGGGTTATTTTCTGGGCTATCATTAATGTTTTTTTCAGCCACTACAACTTTTTTATTAACAATATTAATAAAATTTGCTAAATCGGATTTTTTTATCGCAATATTAAACAAAACAGAGGAAGTTATAGAATAAAATATTGATAATGCTAGGAATATAGCAACTATAAAAATTATGAGGTAGCGATCTTTTTGTGTTAGCTTCATTTATTTGTTAGGTGATTTAGTTTTATAATTAAAGGCTACCAATTAAATATGATTCGATTGATAGCCCTTAACAATTGACTTTAAATATTAAAAGAACTCACCTTTACGAGCCTTTTTTTTACGGGTAATATTTTCTTCAATTCTTCTTTTTTTAGCTTCAGAAGGTTTTTCGTAGGCTTTTCTTCTTCTAGCCTCTTTAACTAAACCATCTTTTTGAGCTTTTTTTCTGAAGGCACGAATAGCGACCTCTAGATTATTTTTACCATTGACAGTAACTTGCATTTTTATTTTACCTCCGTATCAGTAAACTTAAGTTGAATAAATAAAAATTTTTTAATAAATTTTGAGCAAAAAATATAAATTATTTTAATTTAATAATCAAGCATCTAAAAAATATTTATTCAATATTGCTAGATATCCAGCCTCCGCCAAGCATTTTGGTTTCTTGATAAAATACACAAGCCTGCCCCGGAGTAATTGCTCTAGTTGAAGAATTCATCATAATGGTTGCAGTATCATCACTATGAATTGTTAATGTTGCTGGTTGCTCTTGATGACCAGAGCGAAGCCTTGCCATTACTGAAATTGGTTGATCGATTTTTTTGTCTCCTACTAACCAATTCAACTCTTTAATCATAAATTTATAATTATTAAGATAATGCTCTTCTCCCACTAAAATTTGATTATTTTTTGCATCAATTTTAATTACATAAAGCGGTTCGGGGTTTGCAATTCCTATGCCCTTTCTTTGACCTAAAGTGAAATTGATAATGCCGTTATGTTTTCCTAAAATTTTCTTGCTCTCAAAATGAATAATATCGCCACTCTTAAAAGCGGTTGGTCTTAAATTTTTGACCACCTCAGCATAATTACCATTTGGCACAAAGCAGATATCTTGAGAATCTGGCTTATTGGCAATTTCTAAGTTTAATCTAACTGCATTTTTTCTAGTCGTTTCTTTATCAACTCCACCAAGGGGGAACCTAAGAAAATCAAGCTGTTCTTGTGTTGTGGCAAATAAAAAATAGCTCTGATCTTTATTTTCATCAAATGCTTTGTGCATTTCAGCAACTCCGTTTTGATTAACAATTCTTTGGACATAATGACCAGTTGCCAAGGCATCAGCATCGAGATCTTTAGCCACTTTCATTAAATCGCGAAATTTTACCGATTGGTTACAGCGAACACAAGGGATTGGAGTTTCGCCTTTTAAATAGCTGTCAGCAAAATCATCAATAACTTCTTGCTTAAATAAATTTTGATAATTTAAAACATAATGAGGAAAATCATACTTCCAAGCCACATTTTTAGCATCCATAATATCAACTCCAGCACAGCAAGCATTTTTCTTTTTTAGTGCCTCACCTAAATCATATAATTGCAAAGTAATGCCTATAACTTGATATCCCTGCTCTTTTAATAAGCAAGCCACCACTGAAGAATCAACCCCTCCAGACATTGCAACGACAATTTTTGTTTCATTGATTGGTTTTTTAGTAATCATGAGTTACTTAAAAATAAATTTTAATATTTTAATCTAATTGACAATTTAATATCTTCAAACAAGTAAAAACTTGTAATTTTGATTAAGTATTTTATCTTCGTTTTTTTTAAATTAATATTAAAATCTATAGGTTATTTATGAAATATCTCTCCTACAAAAATAAATATAAAGAACATAAGTTGAATCTTGATGAATTGTTTATTGAAGAAGTTTCTTTGGCAGAAATTGCAAAAACAATTCCAACCCCATTTTACTGCTATTCAAAGCAAAATATTATCGATAATTTCAACGATTTTGTAACTTCTTTTGCAAAACAAGAAATTAAAGATTATAAAATCTGCTATGCAATTAAGGCAAATTGCAACCTTAATTTAGTTAAAATATTAGCCAATGAAGGAGCGGGAGTAGATGCGGTTTCTGCTGGAGAAATTTTTAGAGCAATAAAAGCGGGAGTAGATCCAAAGAAAATAGTATTTGCAGGGGTTGGTAAAAACCCTGAAGAAATAGCATTCGCCCTAAAAAGCGGGGTTGAAGAATTTTCCGTTGAATCGCCTGCGGAGCTGTTAATTCTAAATCAAGTAGCGGGAATTATCGGCAAAAAAGCCAAATTTTCACTAAGAGTCAACCCCGCAATTGATGCAAAAACTCACGACAAAATTAGCACAGGCAGAAAAACCGATAAATTTGGGGTAGATATTAATCTGGCAGAAGAAATCTACCACCAAGCAAGCCATTTACCAAATCTTGAAATATTTGGAATATCAATGCATATTGGCTCACAAATCACTAAAATTGAACCATTTGAAAAGGCATTTTCTAAATTGCGAGATTTATGCATAAAATTGAGAAATGCAGGCTTTGCAATTCAAAACCTTGATTTTGGAGGTGGCATAGGAATTTTATACAATAACGAAAATACTCTAATAATTGATGATTATGCAAAACTAATCAAAGAAACCACTAAAAATTTAGATGTCAATATCACTATCGCCCCCGGAAGGGCAATTATAGGCAATGCTGGGCTATTAGCGACCTCAACAATTTTAATTAAAAATGCTGGAAATAAAAATTTCGCTATTATCGATGCAGGAATGAATGATTTAATGAGGCCGGGGCTTTATGATTCTTATCACGATGCTATTTCGGTAGTTAAAAAATATGGCAATCCGCAAATATTTGACCTCGCTGGCCCAGTGTGTGAATCTACCGATATTCTTGCCAAAGAAAGAAAATTCATCAACCTCAAACAGGGAGATGTAATCGCAATATTAAGTGCTGGGGCTTATGGCTCTTCAATGTCGAATGAATATAATTCCAGACCTCTAATTCCTGAAATTTTAGTTGATAAAGATAAATTTACCATCATCAGAAGAAGGCCTAGCTTTGAAGAAATGATTCAATATGAAGTATAATCAATTAATCAATTTAAAAAATGACAATTTTCAATGAATATATCAAAAAAATCAAAGAAGTAAAAGATCAACTTGAACATAGTGGCAGAACCTTCTTGCAAAATCTGCTTACCAATTTTACCGATGCATATGAAATCAAAATCATTCACGAATCGAAACGAGACACACAAGGGCGAGGAGCCCCAGATTTCAAGTTTTTATTTAATGACACGGAAATTGGCTATTTAGAAAATAAAAAAATTGGCGAAGATTTAGACGAAGTTTTAAAATCTGACCAAATTAGAAAATATAAAACTCTAACCGACAACCTAATTTTAACCGATTATTTACGATGGATATGGATCTATCAAGGCGAAATAATCAAAGATATTCGCTTGTGCGAAAAAAGCCTATTCGAACAAAAAATCATTACATTAAATCAACAAAATTGCCAAGATGTAACAGCTTTAATTAACGATTTTCTTTCACAAAAACCGCAAGAGATTACCAGAGCCAGCGAACTTGCTAAAATTCTTGCTAGCCCAACAAGGACAATAAAAGAAGAAATAGAAATTGAACTAGAAAGACAAATTAAAGAGAAAAAGAAGCTAGAATTAGAAGGGCTTTTCGATGTTTTTAAAGAGAATATTTTTGCAAAAATAACCGTCCAAGAATTTGCCGATGCCTTCGCTCAAACTCTAACTTATTCTTTATTTTTAACAAAATTAAACTTACAAAACCCCAATCAAAAACTGCTTCTAAATAATATCTCAAGCCATATTCCGCAGTCTTTTGCATTGATTAAAGATATTTTAAAATTTATTCAAGTTTTAGATAAATATTCAACTTTAAAGCCCTATATTGAAAGAATTCTACACATTGTAAATCATATAAATGCTTTTGAATTAAGTGCAGATTTAAAATTCACACAAGACGAAGAAAAAGACCCTTACATCTATTTCTATGAAGATTTTCTTAAGGCTTACAACCCTAAAATTCGAGTTGATGCAGGTGTTTATTACACTCCCGAGCCGGTAGTAGTTTCAATCGTCAATAATATTCATAATCTTTTAAAAACAGATTTCAATTTAGATGAAGGGCTTGCCGATAATTCAGTAAAGATCCTTGATTTTGCTTGTGGCACTGGCACTTTTTTACTTCAAATTTATAATCAAATTCTTGCGGAAATTCCATCAGCTTCACTTAAAAGAAAAAACCTTATCAAAAATCATATTCTAAAAAATATTTATGGCTTTGAGCTGTTGATTCCTGCTTATTGTGTATCGCACCTCAAGCTTTCGCAATATTTAAAAGAAAATGCCAATTATAGACTTGATAGCGATGATAGAATTCAGGTTTATTTAACTAACACCCTTGAAAATCGTGAAGAATCTCCTCAAACTGCAATGCAATGGATTATTCCTGAAATTGCTAATGAGGGTAAATCTGCACAAGAAATTAAAGAAAATAACGATATTATCGTAATTACTGGCAACCCGCCATATAACGGCACCTCGCAAAATAATTTTAAATATATTCAAGAGCTTATCAAGCCTTATTTCCCTAATGACGAAATTAAAGAGAAAAACCCAAAATGGCTTCAAGATGATTATGTTAAATTTATTCGTTTTGCTGAAAATAAAATCACCAATGCGGGCAAAGGCATTGTTGGAATTATTACTAGCCACAGCTTTATCGATAACCCAACTTTTCGGGCGATGCGAAA
>CAMDGT010000028.1 GCA_945898025.1 Rickettsia typhi
CTAGTGTCAATTCCGCACAATAATTTAATTATTGTTTGCGAACCGTCTTTACGAGTAATGACACAATCAATATCTTGTTTTGCTTTAATTGAGCTGTCAAGACCTACTATTGATACTGTTTCATTTCCTAACAATGCAAGATTGTGGCGATTAACATTATCTTTAAAAATTAAAGGAAGGACTCCCATTCCAATTAGGTTAGAGCGGTGAATCCTCTCAAAGCTTTCAGCTATTACAGCCTTTACTCCAAGTAGTTGAGTTCCTTTGGCTGCCCAATCTCGCGAAGAGCCAGTTCCATATTCTTTGCCTGCAAATATTACTAAAGGTAGCTTTCTTTGTTGATAAATAGATGAGGCATCGTAAATTGATATAATTTCAGGATTTTCATTTCCTATTTGTTCGTCAATAATTGTGAATCCGCCTTCTTTAGCCCCTTTTAGCATTTCATTTTTAATGCGAATGTTGGCAAAAGTTCCGCGAATCATCACTTCGTGATTGCCTCTTCTTGCTCCGTAGGAGTTGAAATCTATTGGTTTAATATTCAAAGATTGCAGATATTTTGAAGCAGGAGAACTGTTGGAAATATTGCCAGCGGGAGAAATATGATCTGTTGTTATTGAATCGCCAAAAATACCGAGGATTCTTGCATTTTCAATGTTTTTAACTTCATGATTATGATTTTCAAAAAAGCTAGGAAGCCTAATATAAGAACTTGCTTTGTTCCAATTATAAGTTTTTGATTTTTCTACACTAATTTTTTGCCATTGAGCATCGCCTTCAAATAGGTTTGAATATTTTTCAGCAAATATTTTTCTCGTGATATTGCTTGAAATTACAGAATCTATTTCTGATTTACTTGGCCATAAATCTTTTAAAAATACTGGTTTTTGATTATTATCGAAGCCAATTGGTTGTGTTTCTAGATTAATATTAATGGTTCCAGCTATTGCAAATGCAACCACCAAAAGAGGAGATGCTAAATAATTGGCTTTTACTAATGGGTGAACTCTGCCCTCAAAATTGCGGTTTCCTGATAAAATTGCTGAAACTGCAAGATTATTATCTTTAATTGTTTTTTCAATTGCTGAGTCTAACGGCCCAGAATTGCCAATACAAGTTGTGCAACCATAACCTATAACATTAAAACCTAATTTATCGAGATATTGTTGCAAACCAGAATCATTAAGATAAGCGGTTACAACTTGCGAACCGGGAGCAAGAGAAGTTTTTACAAATGGCTTAACAGTGAGCCCTTTTTCAACGGCTTTTTTTGCTAGCAAACCTGCTCCAATTAAAACCGAAGGATTAGAGGTGTTGGTGCAAGAGGTGATGGCAGCAATTACTATATCGCCATGCCCTAATTTATCATTATTGCCATCAACATTAAATTGTTGATTAATATTTTCAATTTTCAATTCATTGGCAAAATTATTGAAAGAGGCAGAGCTATCAGCGAGATCAATTCTATCTTGGGGTCTTTTAGGGCCAGCAAGACTTGGTTTGACAGTTGAAATATCAAGTTCAATGATTTCACTAAAATTTGGCTGTTGTTGATGGTTTTCAACAAATAAACCTTGTTCTTTGCTATATTTACTTACTAGCTCAATATTTTCAGTGGTTCTTGCGGTTAGATTGAGATATCTAATTGTTTCATTGTCAATTGGAAAAATTCCACAAGTCGCACCATATTCAGGTGCCATATTGGCAATTGTAGCACGATCGGCAAGGCTTAATGATGTTAGAGCGGGCCCACAAAATTCAACAAATTTACCCACTACTGATTTTTTTCTGAGTATATTGGTTATTGTTAATACGAGGTCTGTTGCCGTTACACCTTCATTTAATTTGCCAATCAATTTAAAGCCTATTACTTCTGGAATTAGCATTGATATAGGTTGCCCAAGCATTGCGGCTTCGGCTTCAATTCCGCCAACTCCCCAGCCAAGAACAGCAAGACCATTTATCATTGTGGTGTGGCTATCGGTTCCAACTACACTATCAGGATAAGCAAGGCATGAATTGTTTTCTTCTTTACTCCAAACTACTTGAGCAAGATTCTCAAGATTTACTTGGTGGCAGATTCCGGTTCCGGGTGGCACTACACGAAAATTATTAAATGATTTTTGAGCCCATTTTAAAAATTCATATCTTTCAAGATTTCTTGTAAATTCTAGTTCAACATTTTTTTCTAGGGCAGTGCTAGAGCCTGCAAAATCAACTTGCACAGAATGATCAATAACGAGATCTACTGGTACTAGAGGGTTTATTTTTGTTGCATCGGCACCTTTAGCAATAAAGGAATCTCTCATTGCGGCTAAATCAACAACCGCAGGAACTCCTGTAAAATCTTGCATTAATACTCTTGCAGGGCTAAAAGCGATTTCAATTCTTTTTTCAGGATTATTTACCGAATCAATAACTGCAAGCAAATGCTCTTCTTTAATGATTTCTCCATCAAAATTTCTAACTAAATTTTCAAGCAATATTTTTAAACTATAAGGCAAATTTTCGATATTGCGATTAAGTTTTTTTGATGCTTCTGTTAGTGAATAAAATTGATATTCTTTTTGAGAAGTTTTTAATTGCGAAGTCTGAATAAATTTTTTCATAGCTTTTTGATAGTAGGAGTTGTTGATTTTGCAATAAGTTTTTAAGAGATTAATTGCAAATGCAATTGTTTATCTGAGATAAATTAACAAAAAATTAAAACTAGCAAATAAATTTTAAAAAACAATTTAAAAAACAATTTAATAAAGCAATGGGCATAATAAATTGCCAAATAATATTGCCAAATAATATTGTTGATAAAACAAATTAATATTTGACAAAATTTAAGAGTTTTTTATTATTTTTGACTTTTTAAATTTATTTAAATTGTAATGATCAATGAATATAACACAAAATTCTCCTAAACATTTTATCGATTTATCAGATTTTAACCTACAAACATTAAGATTCATTCTTGACAATGCTAGAAATATGAAAAATCAAATCAAGAAGTCAAATAATTCTCGTGAAGAGCAAGTAAAAATTCTGCCTCACAAGATTTTAGCAATGATTTTTGAAAAATCTTCTACTCGCACTAGAATATCTTTTGAATCTGCGATTACACATCTTGGAGGCTCGGCAATTGTAATGAATAAATCAGATACTCAGCTTGGCAAGGGTGAAACTATTGAAGATAGCGCTAAAGTTATGTCAAGAATGGTAGATGCAGTAATGATAAGGTGTTACCAGCATCAAACATTGCTTGATTTTGCAAAATCTGCGACCATACCCGTTATTAATGGGCTCTCTAATTTTTCTCATCCTTGCCAAATTATGGCAAGCATTATGGCGATTGAGGAAAGGCTTGGAGATATTAGCAATTTAACTCTTGCTTGGTTTGGTGATGCAAATAATGTATTAAATTCTTACATTCAGGGGGCGGTAATTTTTGGCTATAATTTAAGAATTGCTAAGCCGAATAAATATAATTTTTGTGATGAAGAAATTTCATTAGCAATTAGTAAAGGAGCAAAAATTATAGTAAGCGACAACCCTAATGAAATGGCAAAAAATGCGGATATATTAATTACCGATACTTGGTTCTCAATGGGTGATGGCAGTGATGAAAATGAAATACACAAGCAAGAAAAATTCGCCTTACTAATGCCTTATCAAATTAATCAAAATTTAATGAAATTGGCAAATCGAGGGGCGATATTTACTCATTGTCTTCCGCTTTACCGCAATTACGAAGCTACTGCCGAGGTCGCAGATTCTAATTCTTCAATAATTTTTGACGAGGCAGAGAATCGTCTTCATGTTCAAAAAGCAATATTGCAATATTGCTTAGGAAAAAGCTAAAAATTATCAAATTTAAAAATATTTTAAATCTTAATTAAGTTCATCAATAATTGCAATTGATGCTTTGGTGGTTGGTTTAATAGTCTGCTCAAGACCAAGCATTTTTAAGATTTTTTGAGAATCTTCAATTTGTTGATAGGCAGAATTTTTATTAGTTAGTAGTTCTTTAATTTTTGGTAAAAGATATTTAGGGCTACAATTTTGCTGAATTGCCTCGGGAATTACTTCTCGATTGGCGATTAAGTTGATAATATTAGCAAATTTTACTTTAATTAACATCTTTAAAATTAAATAACTTAAAAAATTTATTTTATAGCCAATAATTAAAGGAATTTGATAAAGAGAAAATTCTAAACTATTGGTTCCAGACTTGCAAATTGCTATATCACAGGCCATCATCATTGAATGTTTTTCTTCTTTATTTTCTATTAAAAAATATGGCATTTCTAGATTTTTAGACATCGATAGAATAATATCTTGAGTTTTTCTTACTACTGGTAGCGCTACGGAGAATTTGTACCCCGCTCTAAATAATTGATTCGCGGTTTCAATAAATTGAGGAAATATTTTTAAAACTTCGCTATTACGACTTCCAGCGGTTATTGCCATCAAAAAATTGTCAGAATTAATGTTATTTTTTTGATAAAAAGACATTTTTTCTTCTTCGCGAAAAGCTAAATTTGGCGCATTCTCAATAATTGGATGACCGATAAATATGGTTTTAAGATTAAATTTTTCAAAATATGGCGGTTCAAAAGGTAAAATCACAAGCAATAAATTGTAAATTTTAGCAATTTTTTTTGCTCTAGATTTGCGATAAGCCCAAACGGAAGGTGCAATTAAATGAATTTTTTTTATTTGATGATTGGGATGATTTAAATTTTTATTTTCTTTTAATAATTTATTTAATTTATTCATTACTCTAAATGAAAAATCTGGTGCATCAATTGAAATTACTGCATCAACTTCGTTGACAATAATTTGCTGTGCAGTAAAATTAATTAATTTAATTAGCTTTGGAATATGCGGTAAAATTTCTACAAAACCCATCAAAGATAACTCTTCAATGGCAAATATTGTTTCTAATCCTTGTTCTTGCATTAATTTGCCACCAATTCCGATAAATTCAAAACTACAGCTTTTGTTAATTAATTGCTTTTTTAACTCGTTAATTAATTTGCTACCAAGCAAGTCGCCAGAAGCTTCTCCAGCAATAATAAAAAATTTATAATGATTTTTAGTTAATTTCATTTGAATTATAAATCAGAAGGTTGAATTGCTTTTTTTCTTATCTCTTTAGGAAGAATAAACACTGTATTTTCAGTTACTCCCTCCATGTTTGTGACCAATATTTTTTTTTGTAATAATTTGCCAATAGCTTCTACAACTTGTTGCGCCAATATTTCTGGAGCTGATGCCCCCGCAGTTATGCCAATTTTTTTGATGCCATTAAACCATTGATAATTAAGATCAGAAGCAGAATTGATTAGATAGGATGGTAGTCCGCATTCTTCACCTAAATCTCTTAGGCGATTAGAATTAGAGCTGTTTTTTGCTCCTATTACTAACATCATTTCAACAATTTTTGCCATTTCTTTTACTGCATCTTGACGATTTTGAGTGGCATAACAAATATCTTTTGTTGCTAGCCCTTTCTGAAGATTGGGAAATCTATCTTCCAGAATAGCGACAATTTTTTTAGTATCATCAATACTAAGAGTTGTTTGAGTTACATAAGCAATTTTTTTATCTAGGCTAATTTTGATATTTTTTGCATCATCTTCGCAAGTAATGAGAATTACTGGTTTATTAACTCTACCGCTTGTTCCTTCAACTTCTGGGTGCTCTTTATGTCCAATTAAAATTATTTCATATTCTTGTTCTTCATATTTTTTTGCTTGACGATGAACCTTACTAACTAGAGGGCAAGTGGCGTCTATAATCTGAAAATTCATTGATTTTGCTTGATTTTCCACCTTATCAGAAACTCCATGAGCAGAAAAAATTACGGTTGCGTTTTTTTGTTTAATTTCTGACAATTCGTCAACAAAAATTGCTCCTTTTTCTTTTAAATTATCGACTACAAATTTATTATGAACAATTTCATGTCTTACGAATATTGGGGCGCCGAATTGCTTTAATGCTAATTCAACGGTCTCAATTGCTCTTGTTACTCCAGCACAAAAACCCCTAGGTTTAGCAAGAATGATTTCTAAATCTGACATAAGAAATTTTTAGTTTAATTTTATAGTAATAATTTTGATAGCCCTAAAAACACCAAGAAAGAGAAGGCATCTGTGATAGTGATTAAAAAAACACCAGATGATATTGCTGGGTCAAATTTTAATTTATGTAATAAAATTGGGATTAACGCTCCAAAAAAACCTCCAACTATTATAGTGGTAATCATTGCAAGGGCTAGAACTAAGCTCAAATGAATATTTTTTTGCCATAAATAACAAAGCATAGCACCAACTACAGCAAGAATAATGCCGTTTAAAGAGCAGGTTAGTATTTCTTTAATTAAAATTTTAACTCTGCCAAAAGTTCTGATATCGTTAGTTGCAATTGCTCTAACTAAGATAGTGAGGGCTTGTGTCCCTGCATTGCCTGCTAAAGATGCAATAACGGGCATTATTACTGCAAGAGCAACTATTTTTTGAATTTCTCCTGAGAATAAAGCTATAATACTTACTGCTATACTACTAGTAAATAAGCTAGTTAATAGCCAAGGAATTCTTGATCTTGCGGTTTCAAAAGCACCGCTACGAAAATTTGCATCTTGTACCCCGCCAAGAAATAATATATCTTCTTCCGCTTCGTCTTGCAAAATATCGATTATATCATCGGCATAAATTACCCCTGATAATATACCTTCGCTATCAACAACTGGCGCATAATTTAAAGAATATTTGGTGAATATTTTAGCTGCTTCTTCTTTGTCCATGCTTGCAAATAGTGTTATTGCGTTATCTTCTCTCGCCATAATTTGCGACATCGTGATTTGCTTTTTGCTTTTTAATATTTGGCTAACTTTAACCTCAGAAATGGGCTTGAAATTATCATCAACAATTACAATTTTATGAAAATCATCGGGTAATTCTAGAGTATTTTGTAGATGATAAGTTGCTTGCGCCACTGTCCAATCTTTTTTAAATGCTATAAAGTTTTGCTTCATCAATCTTCCAACCGAGTTCTCTGGATAAGAAAGAGCCTCTTCAATTTCGTTTCTTTTTTCGTTTGATACTTGGCCAAGAATTTCATTGATTTCTTCATTATCAAGATTTTCAATTACTTGAACCGCATCTTCTGTTTCAAGTTGATTAATTGCATTAGCACTTATTTTGGAGCCTAGCAACTCAATGATTTGATTTTTTAAATCATCGCTTAAATAAGTTAATATTTCTGGGTCGAGATTAGCTGAAACCACTGCAATTAAAGCAGAAATTTGGTCTTCGGTAAGGTTGGAAAGTAACTCTGCTTGATCTGCTGGATGTAAATCTAAGAATAGCTTTTTTAGCGGAGCATTGAGATTGTTGTTAATCGAATTAATAATGCGATTTTTTATATTTTGGTCAATGCCAAACTCATTATTAAAGTTTTCGTTATGTTTATCTTTACTCATTTTAAAACGATTATTTTCTTAGATTTTTTAATTATTGATTGATAATTTAGAGCAAAACAATCAGAAATTTTATTTTCAAACTATGATATATGTTTGTAAATTTTTTATAAAAACTAATGTAATAATCAATCTATTTCTTAATATAGTTTGTGATAAAGCATTTCTAGGCCTTCAACTGTAAGATTGGGGCTATGAAAAAAATAATTAGAGATTGGCTGTTTTATAAAATCTTCTTCCGTTGTGTCGATGCATAATGCGGTTTTGAATATTTCGGCAAGCCCTCCTGTAATTATCTTTCTGGTTTTAGTGCCTAATTCATTTTCTATTCTGTTTACCATGCCTTCTATCATTGCGATATAACCAAAATAGACACCAGAATTCATTGCTTCAATAGTGTTTTTGCCAATAACATTTTTTTGTGCTTTAACATTGATTTTAGGCAGTTGTGCGGTCATTTCATGCAATGATTTTAGCGATAAATTCAAACCGGGAGAAATTGCTCCGCCAAGATATTCTCCACCCGATCCGACTACATCAAATGTTGTCGCCGTTCCAAAATCAACGATAATTAAGCTATCTTGTGTAAGACCAAATTTTTGATAAGCGATAATTGAATTTACTAGGCGATCAATGCCAATTTCATTTTTATTTTTTAAATTGATGGTGATTGGTAATTTGTTGCGATGTTCATCGAGTATAATAATTTTTTTGAGAATATTATTGTTAACAATTTTTTTAATTGCCTGTTCAATTCTTCCCGTGATTGTCGGGACAACTGAAGCAATAATACATCTATTAATTGTCAGTATATCAATTTTTGCTGTCAATAGTAATTCAATGATATCAACAGCAAAATCATCGGTAGATTTATCGAGGCTACTATTAATTCGCCATTGATTTAATATTTTATGATTTTCAAATACTGACAAAACAACATTGCTATTGCCAATATCAACTGCTAATAACATTTGATTTATTTTAATTTTTCACAAGCTTTAGCGATTCTAGACATTGAATCTTTGAGAAAATCTTCGCTCGCGGCATAAGAAATTCTAAAAAAACCACTAGCCCCAAATGCAACCCCAGGAACCACAGCAACGAGTGCCTCTTCTAATAAATAGGTGGCAAAATCATTGTCGTCTTTTATGATTTGCTCAACCCCTGAAATTACTACCTTCTTGCCTAATAGTTTTTTGCAAGAAGGAAATACATAAAATGCTCCATTTGGCTTATTGCATTCTATGCCCTCAATTTTATTTAGCATTGAAACCACTAAATCTCTTCTTTCTTGGAAGATTTTCTTTCCTTGTTGAATGTAATCTTGATTGCCATTAAGTGCTTCAACAGAAGCTGCTTGACTAATTGAAGACGGGCTAGAAGTGCTTTGTGATTGAATCATTGACATTGCTTTGATTAGTTTTTCTGGGCCAGCGCCATAGCCAATTCTCCATCCTGTCATTGCATATGCTTTAGATACTCCGTTAACTACTAAACATCTATCTTTCAATTGCGGAGCAATTTGAGGCAAAGTATAGAATTGTAAATCGTCAAAAATTAAATGTTCGTAAATATCGTCGGTCAAGATATGAACATGTGGATTTTCTATTAAAATTTCTACTAGAGATTGCAATTCATCTTGATTGTAGCAGGCACCAGTAGGGTTGCTAGGTGAATTTAAGATGAGCCATTTAGTTTTAGAAGTAATTTTTGATTTTAACTCATGGGCAGTGATTTTGAAATTATTTTCAGAGCTTGATTGAGCGATAAC
>CAMDGT010000029.1 GCA_945898025.1 Rickettsia typhi
GAATTATGATTATTTAAAAATCCGTTTATAATCGTGTTATTTGCTTCGCTTGCTCCAGAAGTAAAAATAACTTCATAATTATTGGCATTAAGGGCTGATTTTATATTTATTCTGGCTTCTTCGCAAAGCATTTGAGCATTTTGCCCCATCTGATGAATTGAAGAATTATTTAGCGGAATTTTAAATAAAGGAAAGATTTCTTCAATTATTTCTGAATCGGTTGCGGTTGTTGCATTATTATCAAAATAAATAAGATTATTAATTTTTTGATTGAAATCGGCGGTGGAGAATTTATTTGAATTGTTAGGCTTCATCCTTATTAGAATTAAGGTTGTAAATTATTTTTGATGTTTTTTGATTAATTTGTCAAAGCTCTTTCAATCTAAGAATAGATTAATAAATTTCAACTAATATCTTGTTAATTAATGCATTGTTTTCTAGTTGATTGGATAATAAATTGATTGCTTTGTTGAAAATAAAGTTAGAATATACTAAAAATTTTACAAGAACACAAAATTTAACAATTTTAGAAATAATTGACATGGTCATAAGAATTACCGAGCCTTATACTGAAAATAAACAAGAAAACTTAATCGATCAAGAGGTTATAGTTGGAATTGATTTTGGAACCACTAATTCATTGATTGCAATGATTAGCGAAGATCGTGAGTTGCAATTTTTTGGGAAAAATGAAGAAAATATTCACCCTTCGATTGTTGAATTTGATGATTTAGGAAATCTTTTAAATGTTTCTAAAAAGCTAGATTTAAAAAGCTCAGACCTTAAAAGTGCAAATAAAATTACGATATCTTCAATCAAAAGAATTTTTGGAAAATCCTTTGAAGAATCTAAGTTAATTAACCCAGAATTGCCAATTTTTAAATTAGAAGATGGCTCAATATCAATAAATATCGGCAAGAGCTCTTTTACCCCCTCTCAAATTGCTTCTTTTATTTTTCAATATTTAAAAAATTGTTGCGAGAATAATTTAAAAAAATCAATAAACAAGGCGGTTGTAAGTGTTCCTGCTTACTTTGATGAATCAGCAAAAAATGAAGTAAAATTATCTGCAAAGCTTGCTGGGCTTGAAGTAGTGAGAATTATCAATGAGCCAACCGCCGCCGCTTTAGCTTTTGGGATTGATGAAAAAATGCCGGGAACTTATTTAATTTATGATTTAGGGGGGGGTACATTCGACATTTCTTTAATAAAGATGGATCGCGGAGTTTTTAAAGTAATTGCAGTATCTGGGGATAGTCAGCTTGGTGGAGATGATTTTGATAAAATAATAATTGATTATTTTAAAAAATTTGATATTTCTTTGAATTGCTTTGAGGCAAGAGGCATCAAAGAAAGTTTAACGGATTCTAAAATTGCAAGCTTCGGCGGGGTTTCAATTGCAAGTCAAGATTTTGAAAAAATGATTGATCATTTAATATCAAAGACGATTGATTTAACAACAGAATTATTAGATGATGTCGATATAGACTTAACAAAGGTTGATTCAATATTAATGGTTGGTGGTTCAACTAGAATTTCAATGATTAAAAGAAGGTTGTCAGATATTTTTGGCAGTAATAAAGTTTTAAATCATATTGATCCAGATAGAATAGTTGCCTCTGGCTGTGCTTGGCAAGCTTATCATCTTAATAATACTATAGAAAAAAACAAAGAAAATAGCAATTTACTGATTGATGTCGTTCCTTTGTCTATAGGGGTTGAAATGATGGGTGGAATTATCGATAAAATAATTAACCGCAATAGCGCCTTGCCTATCATTGCCAGAAAAGAATTTACAACATTTGTCGATAATCAAAATGCAATTAGGTTTCATATAGTTCAAGGCGAGAGGGAATTGGCAAAAGATTGTCGTTCACTTGCGGAATTTACAGTAAAAAATATCCTTGCAATGAAGGCAGGAATCGCAAGAATTGAGGTTATTTTACAAATTGATGTTGATGGTCTTTTGACTGTAAAAGCAATTGATAAGCACACTAAATTAGAGCAAGAAATTATAGTAAAGCCAAGTTATGGGCTAAACCAAGAAAAAATTAAAGAGATGCTGATTGAGGCTTTGCAAAACTCAAAAGACGATATGAATCAAAGATTATTAATTGAATCGATAAATAATATTAGCAGAGATGTCTTGATTCTAAAAGCTGATCTTGCAAATAAAAACTTAAAAATTGATGAATTTGATAAAATAGCGATTCTTAGCAAAATTTCTGAAATTGAGGAAGTTGTTAAAAATAACTCAATGTTAAAATCTGAAGAGTTAAGAGGTTTAATTTTAAAGCATCAAGATGATCTAATTAAATTATCTGCTGACCTAATATTAAATAAAATAAATAGTGTTTTGAAAGATAAAATTACTGGTCAAAAAATTGATTAACAAAATGAAATTCAAAAATATTAAAATACATTACTTTATCGTTATAATTTTGATTGCAATAGTTGTTGCAACAGTTGATATTTATACTAAAAGATTGGTTTTTAACTATATTGATGAAATTTCTGCAATCGAAAATCAATCTTCAGAAAGTTTTGTGATTGAAATTAATCAATTTTTAAATTTAGCAAAGGTTTGGAATCGTGGAATAAGTTTTGGAATGTTTAATTGGGCAGAAAATTCTCGCCTAATTTTTACAATATTGCAATCTTTTATAGCATTGATTATATTAATTTGGGGGTTTTTTAACCAGCAAAAAAAAATGATTGTTCCTCTGGGTTTAATTGTTGGCGGTGCTTTTGGTAATGTAATAGATAGGTTTTCGATGGGTGCTGTTGCAGATTTTATCGATTTTCATATCTATGATTATCACTGGCCAGCTTTTAATTTTGCTGATTCTGCGGTTTTTGTTGGAGTGTCCTTGATATTATTATTCGATCTTTTTGCAAAAAATAAATCAACTTAACCAATGAAAAATCAACTTTTTAAATTAATAAAACATTTAATTTTGATCTTATTTTTTGCTGTTAATTTTTCTTGTACAAAAAAGGTTAATCAGAGTCCTTTAATAATTCCTCCAGAGTTTAATGATATACCGACCGAAGAGAGTCAACAAAAAAAATCAAATCTTAGTAAAGCAAATTCTCTCAAAGAAATATTATTTGATGAATAATCGCTTCAAATAACAATATTTTATAAATAAATTAAAATAATTGGTTGCAATTTCAATATTTGATTATAAATTTACCTTTGGACTTATTTTAGGGCTGACTTTTTTTAGGTTAGCTTCTAGTTGCCTACGTGATGGAATGGTAGACATAACGGACTTAAAATCCGTGGGGCGTTAGCTCTTGCCGGTTCAAGTCCGGCCGTAGGTACCAAATTTATTCTTATATTTAGCTCTTTAAACTCTAAAATAATTGGTTTTTGGTTTCAATAATATTAAAAAACTATCTAAAATATAATCATCAAAATATTAATCGTAATGCAAATTGGTTGATGAATCTTAAAAAAACAATTTACAAAGCGATATTAATAATTTTTTCGGCTTTTCTTCTTTCCTCTTGTGAGGACGGTAATCTTTGTATAAAGTCTAGTGAATTTGGTGACGATACAATAAGAGTAGATTCTAAAACTGAATCAATATTTGGTTTCTATAATAATAGTAATGGTGGTCAAACACAAAATTGGCAAGAAACAGGATATCAAACTAACGGTCAACCACTAATCATTCAAATAGAAGGCGGTTGGCATCCTTGGGGGCTTAAAACTGAAAATGAGTGCACTTTTTGTTCAAAACGTACTTACAAACAAGGTAATACAGATGTTGATACTACTGGCGATAATTGCGTGTGTCCAGATGGCGTTGATCCTATAAAAGAAATTAATGCACCTGGAGGTACCGATTGTTCAAGGTCTGAGGATCAGCAATTTCAAGAAAAATGCACTTGTAGAAAACTTTATCCTGATGGTACAACTATTCCTTCAATAACGACTGCTACTAAATCTTCTTTAGGACCTGAGATAAATTTTCATCATTTTGCTTTAGATTATTTTAACAAAAACGAAGGCGAAAAAATAATCAAAAGTCCTTGTTATTACAAAGCAGGAATGGGTATGTTTTTAGGTTTTTATGATAATAACGGTGTTATGCAATCTACAAACTTATCTATAAACCCTTATCACTTATTTTCTCAAAAAGAAGTTTGCAACGTCACTAAAACCCATGGAAAATGCATAGATTCTGCCGGGAAGAATATTGCAAGCTACCTCTACACGATAGGCGGTGAAAAATCAACATCTGAGAATACTACAAATCCTCCGCCGAATAAAGTTATAAAGATGACAATAAATGATACTTACTATAGCGATAACGAAGGCTCTTATGTAGTAACTTTTTTGCAAGGAATAATGAAGTATAAAGAGACTGGATTGCTTGAAAAGACAGTTGCTGTTTTTGAAGATAAGCTATTGGGTAAAGTTAACTCAAATGGAATTAGAGAAGGTGGTTTTGTTAAGGGGATTTATAACATCATAGTGCAAGATTCTATTTTTATTAGAATATTGCAGATTTGCCTTTCTTTATATATAGTATTTTTTGGAATGGCTGTAATTATGGGTGTTGTAGAGGTTGGAAAAAAAGAATTATTGCAGAGAATTTTAAAATTGGGATTAGTCGTGTTCTTTATAAGTCCTACTAGCTGGATCAACTATGAACTATATATCGTCTCATTCTTTAAAGATGGCCTTGACTCTCTTGTAAATTTAGTTATGACTGCTTATGATAGTCGAGCAGATAAAAGTTCTTTATCGGAAATAGCAAAGATAAGTCGAGAACAGGTCTTAGGAAATTCTACCCGCTTTTCTTTTGTTGATATAGTAATAAAGGGTTTATTTTCTTACTCTGTAAGTAGAAAAATATATGGTTTGTTTTATGCTAGTCCAATAGGATTTATTTGGATATTAGGGATATATTCATCAATATTTTTCTTTATATTTGTAATGCTGAATGCTGCGATGTTTTATGTAGTAAATTTAATCAAGCTTGTGATAGCTTTAGCACTAGGCCCTATATTTATTGTTTTTTCTCTTTTTTCCAAAACTCAGGATAATTTTAAAAAATGGCTGTCTTTTCTTGCAACAAGAGCTTTTGAAATTTTGATACTTTTTTTGATAGCATATAGCTTCACATTGATAATTGATAAGCAGTTTAGAGAAATGCTTTTCTTTGAATCGTGCTTAGAAGAAAGAACTTTTTTGTGGTTTGTAACTTACAATGTATGGAAGTCTTACCCTGATGTTGATGGGTTTCTTACTCCTCAATTAAAGATATTGACATTAAGCTACTTAACCTTAATAATTATAACTAAAATTCCTGCCATTTGTAGTGAGATAATATCGGTAGGCGGTGTATTTGAAAAAGAAAAAGGTGTATCCTCCAGCGGATCTTCGGCATTTGGTATGATTAATTCTGCATTAAGTGGAGTTCAATCTATTGCAAAATCTGCGATTAGAGAATCTATAAATCTTGCAAAGGCAATTTTTGATAGTACATTTTCTTCAAAAAATTTCTTTTCAATATCTAATATTTTATCATATCCTGGCCAAGCGTTAAAAGGTGTTGCCAAGTATTTTGATAATTATGCCAACACGACGAATTCACCTGTGAGAAAATATGTGGCCAAGACTGCTGCTCTCCCTTTTCGTTTAGGTAGTTCCGTTTTAAATAGTCCTGCATCAATATCTAGATATTTTAACAATAGAGAAAAGAATGCTTTGATTGACAATAAGATGCTTAAATTAGAGAAGGAGATTGAATTAAAGGAGGAATCAGAATATAAAAATATGGATCCAGCCGCAAAAGAAAAATTCTTTAGAGAAGAAATGGCAAAATTTGCTGAGGATAATGATTTTATCAATAGGGGTTTTGGGAGATATGCAAATGATATGAAGTTAATTAATAAAAAGCTTGTGGATAAATTTATAAATAAAGATATGCAGATTAGGGCAAAAGAATTGTCTTCTCTAGGTTTTTTTGGAAAAGATTTAGAAAAGCAATTGCAAGAAGAATTCAGCAATACTACTCTATTTGATGTTAAAGGTTTTAATGATGCTGTTGATCAGAACTCAGGTAAAGTTAACAGAAATGATTTGAAGAAAAAAGGTTTTTCCGATGATCATATTGATATGTATCAAAGCTACAAAGGGTTTTTAAAAGAGAATTCTAGGATATCTAATAACAAAAAAGAAGTAATGAATTATTTTAAGGGTCATGATGTTGATTCTCTTAAAAGCGAATATAATAAAGAAAGAGATCGCTATACCTTGGAAAAACAATCAACATTGTCTCCATACAGAAGGTTTTTAGCTTACAGAAAGTATTCTAAGAATATTAGTAAGCTTAAAAAAGATATGTTAAAGAAAACAATTGATGCAAAGTCAGGTGAATTTCTTAAATATAAAAAAGAGCTTCGTGAATATAATAAATTGTCTTTTTTAGCTAAAGAGCTTATTCCATCATTTGGCATTCCATCATTTCGCCTAGGTATTCCATCATTTGGCCTAGGCGGACAGTTAAAAAGAGGTATTAAGAAAAATATTTCTGAAACCATCGAACAAGAATATTACAAAAATACCTTGCTTTCAAAAGTATTTAAATATAAAAATGTTTCAAAGTATACTGTTTATAAGGCTTTTGACCGTTTTAAATCTTACATTTTTACCGGCAAAGCTTTAAAAGATCTAAAAGATGAGTTGCGAAAAGAAGAGTTTCATAATGTGATGGATAAATTTATGAGTGATTATGAAAGAAGAAAAAAGGAAAATCTTAAAAACTATCAAGATTATCAAAATTATGAAAAAGAATTGGTTGACAACATATATAGCTATGTAAATAACAACAAAGATAATCTGCCAAAAGGTTTGCAAAAGCTATTAAAGGACTTTGAAATGGGTGAAAATCATAATCTTAATAAAAATGAAAAAGTTGCTGTTGAAACATTGTTAGGTGGTTCAGGAGACAAAAAAGATAATCAGCCAAAAGATTCGCAAGGGCAATCAAATGGTTTTGAAATAGGTGGCGATAATAATCCTAATAAAAATGAAAAAGTTGGTAGTGGCTTAAATGTTGAACCATTGTTAGTTGATTCAGAAGGCAAAAAAGATAATCTAAAGGCTTCTGAAGTAGGTGGCGATGGCTTAAAAGGTGTTGTTGAACCATTGTTAGGTGTTCCAAAAGATTCGCAAGGGCAATCAAATGGTTTTGAAATAGGTGGCGATAATAATCCTAATAAAAATGATTCAAAGTCTACTACTTCTGAGGCTTTTGACAGTTTAAAATCTTACATTTTGACCAGCGAAACTTTAGAAGGTCTAAAAAAAGAGCCTGGTAATGTGACGAATGAACCTATGAAAGAAGGAGGAGACGATGCTGAAAGAGGTGGCTTAAAAGGTGTTGTTGAACCATTGTTAGGTGTTCCAAAAGATTCGCAAGGGCAATCAAATGGTTTAGAAATAGGTAGTGGCGCTAAACTTCAAATCAATAATGACGTAAGAATAAAAGAAGATTTTCTGGGTGCTAAAGGAGTTGACGGTGGCTTAAAAGGTTTTGTTGACCCATTGTTAGGTGGTGCTTCAGAAGGCAATAAAGATAATAAAGATAAAGATAAAGATAAAGATATTCAAAAGCAAAAGGAAAGAGCTAAAGAAACTAACGAGAAGTTAGCAAAGTTTAATGAAGCTAAAAATAATCAAACTAAAGAAGATGAAAATAACAAACCTTAATAAATAAGCCATTAAAAAATGAAAAAAATAGTTATAGTTTTATCTCTGTGTTTGTTGTTTTCGTGTTCTAGTAACCCGAATATTAAGCATAATATGGCTATTTTAAAAGAAAAAGAGCCAGCCCTAAAGCTTTCTAATAGCTTTAATGGTTATTTAGCTCTTGAATATATTAATTTTGCTCAAGAGTTACTCGCTGATAATAAGCAAAAATTGTCTAAAAATAATAAAAAAAATATTGTTAAAGTGCTTGATAAGGCCATAAGTGCATCGGGAAATAACATTATTATGCCAGAAGATCCGCTACTTACCAAGGCAAAAAATAATGAAATTACCGAAATGGTAAGTGCTCAAAAAAGAATGGAGATTATATTAAAGCCAGCAATTAAGGCTTTACTGCCAATTCAATCGGCGCACTTATTCTATTCTTATGATTGTTGGGCAATAAAAGAAGCTGGAAATTTCGATGTCGCTCCTGAGCTTGCAAAGTGTAAATCTCGTTTTTATCAATTGATTTCTGAGCTTGAAGAATATTATGATAAAGGCAAAAAAATCGCACTAGAGCAAACTTTTGAAGATAAAAAGCAGGAGTTAAAAAAGTTTGAAATAGATTTTAACTACGATTCTGCTGAATTGAGCGATATTTCTTATTCTTCATTATCGCCTTTAATTGAATATCTAAAAGACAAAGGAGATAGAAATATAAGAATTATTCTAATAGGAAATGATGATGGTGGCATTAAAAAAATTAAAAGTGCAGTAATTGCTGCAAATAGAGTAATTGCCATCAAGAGCTACCTAATAGATCAAGGTTTACCAAAAAGATTATTGGAATCTTATAGCGAAGGAGAAAATTTTCCTGACATAATTAGTAAAGAAGGATATCTCAAGGTTAATCGCACAGTTGCTGTTTTTATTGTTAGTGGCGGTTCTTTTTTAAAAAAAGATCCTGTTTTTGAGATTGAAAATGAGGTTTATCGTCAAGAATTATTAAAAAATAATTCAAATAGAAGTGCTAATAATAAGAGTTTCAGATCTTTGGAAGAGATTGTTGATGTTAGTGATTTAACTGTTAAAGACAAAAACTACAAGTTATCTGAAAAGGCAACTTCAATCGTTGATGGCAAAAAAGAAATAAAAATTACTAAAAGTAGAAAAGTCAATAAAAAGAAAATCAAAAAAAGATAGAAGTCGTATTGATAATTAATTTGCAATATTTAGTTTATCTTATCTGTTAAGATGTAAAGTCGTGCTGAGCGAACTCCAGCAGGGGAGATTAATATTCTTTTTTTGTCTTAATTCTACTTTTTGGTTCAATCGCACTTGATTTTCAGGTATTTTTTTTGATTCTGATTTGGCTCGTTCCAATTTTCCTTCAATAGAATCACCCTTTGAGGATAAATCGCGACTACTATTAATCCTCATTAATACTCCAGGCTCTTCACCTGATACCCCTGTCAAAGA
>CAMDGT010000030.1 GCA_945898025.1 Rickettsia typhi
CTGAGATTAAAATTACTATGAACATTCTTTGTTTGGTGAGTAGCTTTTTCATTAATATTGATATATATATAAATTATTAAATTTGTTAAACTATAAATTATCTATTTCAATTTTTATATTTTTCGTTTGCTCTTCACGAAAATTTAATATTTTTTTAGCAATTTCAGAATCTTCAATTGCCAATATTTGTAGAGCAAGCAAAGAGGCATTTTTTGCTCCCGATTCACCAATCGCAAGACAACCAACCGGAATTCCTGCTGGCATTTGCACTATTGATAACAAACTATCAATCCCTTGCAAAACTTTACTTTGAATTGGAACAGCAAGAACAGGTAACATAGTGATTGAAGCAACCATTCCCGGTAGGTGAGCTGCACCACCCGCTCCTGCAATTATAATTTTTACACCTCTTTTTTTTGCATTTTCTGCAAATTCAAATAATCTTTTCGGAGTTCTATGAGCTGAAATAATTTTTACTTCAAAAGAAACTTTAAAATCTTGTAATATTTTTACCGCATAAGACATTGTAGAGTAATCCGACTCACTACCCATAATTATAGATATTATAGGGCTTTTATTTTTATTGGCGATTGATTTTTTAGTAGTGTTGTTTTTCACTTTATGAGCTATTTTTTTATGGATTTAGTTTTTGCAATAACAAAATTTGGAGAATGTAGCAAAGCGGGAATCTCTCTATCTCTAACTATCGCAGTAACATGATCTCCTATTTTAACAATATTGTTATCGAAGTATCCTTGACCTATTGAAGTTTTTAAAGTTGGCGAAAAACCACCAGAACTTAAGGTTCCTATTTTAAGACCATTAAAGCGAATTTCTGTTCCTTCTCTTGCTATTCCTCTATCAAGCAACTTTACTCCTATTCTTTTTCTTGAAACTCCATTCTCTTTTTCCTTAAGAATTCTTTTCGCTCCGATAAAATTATCGTTACTTTTGCTTACTACCCAATTTAAACCAGCCTCGATTGGTGAGGTTGTATCATCAAGATCGTGACCATACAGGGGATAACCCATTTCTAACCTAAGTGAATCCCTAGCTCCTAAGCCAATTGGCTTAACATTTGAATCACTACAAAGAGATATCCAAAAATCAACAACTGAATCATTTTTAATACTAACTTCAAAACCGTCTTCCCCAGTATATCCAGTGCGACTAATTATTACATCGTCATGTTTTTTAGTTTTATAAAAACCAAGATTCATATAAGGAAGATTTGACAAATTAGAATCTAAAAGCATTTTTGACAAAACTTCTTCGGCAACTTCGCCCTGAATAGCGATAAGAGAACGATCAGAAAGCTCAGTCAACTCAAGGTTTGTGGGCATATTTTTTAATATCCATTGATGATCTTTTTCTTTACAGCCAGCATTAAGGACTATAAAAAACTCATAATCATTAATTTTTGTAATTATTAAATCATCAATAATTCCGCCATCTTCATTGGTAAGAACTGTGTATTTCGCTAGATTGTCAGTTGATGTAGAAAAATTTGTAGGGGTAATAGATGATAAAAATTTTACTAAATCTAAAGCAGATTGAGGATTTTTATTTTTAGTAAAAATTCTAAACTGACCCATATGAGAAACGTCAAAAACCCCAATATTTCCCGAACGAACCCATTCATGTTCTTTCAGCATTCCTTCTTGATATTGAACTGGCATTTCAAAACCAGCAAATTCAACCATTTTTGCACCTTGATTACGATGAGTTTGATTAAGAGTAGTATGTTTCATTTTTAATTGCGAATTATTTTATGTCTGGAATTGCAGGTTTATTATTAGTTTCTACAGGATTATTTTTATATTGCTCCTCTGCAACTTTATTCAGCTCTTCTTGAATTTGCTTTTGCGAGTTATTAGAAATAGTTGCCAAAACTAAACAATTAATCATAAATAAAGCAACTAAAAACATTGTTGTTTTAGTTAAAACATTTGCTGAAGATTTGCTTGAGATAACAGAATTAAGACCACCAGAACCACCTATTCCACTAAGAGAGTCGTTATCATTTTTTTGCAACAAAATAATTATTATCAACAAAACAGCAATAATAACTTGTGAAACCAATAGAAATGTTTGTAAATTTGACATTATGAATTTTAATCTAGTTTATATTTATTTCTTGAGTTAGGTTATTAAAAAACCTAGAATAAAGGGGGTATAATATAAAAAATATTTTTTATTAATCAACATTAATTTAATAAAATTATAAATATCGACCTAAAAAGATAATTTTAAAAGCTTTCAATAGAATTTTCTAAAGATTGCAACCTACAAATTAAAACAATGAATTATATTTAAAAAAAACAAGACACGGTAAAATACCTTGTCTTGTTTGATAGAAATTAATGAAGAAATTTTTGACTAAAAACCACCCATTCCTCCCATTCCTCCCATACCACCCATTCCGCCCATAGAAGGAGCCGAATTAGATGACTCTTCTTTCTTTTCAACAATTGCAACTTCGGTAGTAATTAATAAACCTGCAATTGAAGCTGCATCTTGCAGTGCCGTTCTTGCGACTTTTGTAGGGTCAACAATACCAGCTTTAAACATATCAACAAATTTATTATTTTGAGCATCGTAACCATATGAAGGATCGTTTTTCAACATTACTTCATTAGCTATAACCGCACCATCAAAACCTGCATTTTCAGCAATTTGACGAATTGGATATTGCAATGCAGACTTAATGATTTTTATACCAAGGTCTTGATCTTCATTTGCACCTTTAAGTTTTTCAAGAACTCTTGAAGCATAAAGTAAAGCAGAACCACCACCAGCAACTATACCCTCTTGAGTTGCTGCACGAGTAGCATGAAGAGCATCTTCAACTCTGTCTTTTCTTTCTTTTACTGCAACTTCAGTAGTGCCACCAACTTTTAAAATTGCAACACCGCCAGAAATTTTAGCTAATCTTTCTTGTAGTTTTTCGCGATCGTAATCTGAAGTAGTTTCTTCAATTTGCTTTTTAATTTGAGCACAGCGAGATTTAACATCTATAGCCTTACCCGCACCATCAACAATTGTTGTATTCTCTTTATCAATGATAATTTTTTTAGCCTGACCAAGATGCTTGATATTAACCTCTTCAAGCTTCATTCCAAGATCTTCGGAAATAACCTGACCAGCGGTTAGGCAAGCTATATCTTCCATTATAGCTTTTCTTCTGTCACCAAAACCTGGAGCTTTAACGGCAGCAACTTTTAGACCGCCACGAAGTTTATTGACAACAAGAGTTGCAAGAGCCTCTCCTTCTACATCTTCAGCAATAATTAAAAGTGGATTACCAGATTGAACTACTGCTTCAAGTAAAGGTATCATTTGTTGTAGATTTGAAAGTTTTTTCTCAAAAAGAAGAATAAAAGCATTTTCAAGCTCAACAGTCATTTTTTCAGAATTAGTCACAAAATATGGAGAAAGGTATCCACGATCGAAATTCATCCCTTCAACTACACTTACCTCGAACTCTAAGCCTTTAGATTCATCAACCGTTATAGGACTTTCAATTCCAACTCTTTCAACTGCTTCGGCGATTTTATCTCCTATTTCAGAATCTCCATTAGCAGAAATTGTTGCCACTTGAGAAATTTCTACTTTTCCACTAACTTTTTTAGTCATTTTGAATAATTCTTTAACAACAGCATAAACCGCTAGATCGACTCCTCTTTTAAGATCCATGGGGTTCGTTCCTGAGGCAACAGCTTTAGCGCCTTCTTTGACAATTGCTTGAGCCAAAACTGTAGCGGTGGTAGTTCCATCGCCAGCAATATCGTTAGTTTTTGAGGCAACTTCTTTTATCATTTGAGCTCCCATATTTTGGAATCTATCAGAAAGTTCGATTTCTTTAGCTACAGAAACGCCATCTTTTGTAATTCTTGGAGAACCGAACGGTTTTTCAATTACTACATTTCTGCCTTTTGGACCAAGGGTTACTTTTACTGCATTTGCAATAATATTAACACCTTCAAAAATTTTAGCTCTTGCATCTGAACCAAAAATTATTTCTTTATGTGACATATTTTCTCCTTATTTGTTAATTAATTATTTTTTTGAAATTATCGCAAGAATATCAGACTCTTTAAGAATGATAAGTTCTTTTCCGCCAAATTTAACTTCTACGCCACCCCATTTTGCAAATAAAATGCGATCGCCAACCTGAACATCAAGAGGAATAATTTTGCCATTATTATCTCTTGCTCCACTTCCTATAGCTACGACCACACCTTCGGCTGGCTTTTCTTTAGCATTATCAGGAATTATTATACCACCAGCGGTTTTACTTTCCGCCTCGATTCTTTCAATAACCACACGGTCATGCAAAGGTTTAATTGTCATATGATTTGTTTGTTTTAAGTTAATAAATATTAAAGTAAATGTAATTTCTTGAACTAAGAAATTCAAGATTTGTTATTGATTTAATGTTGGTTTGTTTTTTTACAAGAGTATTTTTAAAAAAAAATTATTTTAATAACTCATCTAGCTTCTTTTGCTCTTCAAGAGCATATAAATCATCGCATCCACCAACATGAATATCATTGATAAAAATTTGAGGAACCGTCATTCTACCGCCAGATTTTTGTTTCATCTCGTTGTGTAAATCTTGATTATTATCAATTTTTATTTCTATCATTTCAATATCAAAATTATTTGACTTTCTCTTGATTAAAGCTTTAGCTTTTACACAATATGGACATATTGTTTTGCTGTATATTATAACTTTAGACATTATTTATTTTGTTAAATTTAAGTTTATTTTTGATCCCAAATCGAGACAGCAGCTTGATCATTATCATTGATAATTTTTGGAGGCTTATAATATTGGTCTTGATCTTGATAATATTCATCAACAAAATCATATGGATTGTTATAGTTTAAAGATCTTGGTTTATTTGGAACATAGCTACTATAACCTTCATCGAAAGCGCAAGATGAAATCGTAACTAACAAAGAAGATAAAAAAGCAATAAAAAGCTTTTTGTCTATTATTTTTTTTATCAAAGGAAGACAATATTTTATCTTAAAAATACTAGACGGATTCTCATTTTTGCTTGATAAATCAATTAAAGAATTAATTTTCATTAAATTTTTGGAATTCAGATTTAGTTAATAACTAATGTAATTATAACCGATATTAATCTAGGCACATATTAAGTATGATTCGGCACATTTTATAAACAAAATTTTATAAACATATAACAAAGTTATATCTAGAAAGGTTAAATAGACAATAATTTAACTATAAATTTAATATATTTAGATATTAGTTTGTGATTTTTGACTAATGATTTAGCGATTAACAATTTTGCAGTAAAAATTAAAATAGCAACAAAAATTTTAAAATATTTTAATAAATCTTAGGCGTTCAAGAATTGCTATTTTGCATTATAAAATTTGATTTGATGACCTTTAAAAAATACCATTAAACCAATTGCCATTATTGGAATTGAAAGAATTTGACCCATTGTTAACACATCAAAAAATATACCTAATTGATAATCTGGTTCACGAAAATTTTCTATCAAACAACGAAACAAGCCATAAAGCATTAAAAAAACACCACTTAACCTACCTTCAATATTTTTGATATTAGTTTTTTTGTACAAAAAAAATAGAATAAAAAACATCAATAAGCCTTCAAAAAATGCTTCATATAACTGACTAGGATGTCGTGGCAAATTGTCTACATTAGGGAAAATAACCCCATAATCAAAATTCGTAGCTCGACCATAAAGCTCCATATTGATAAAGTTAGATATTCTTCCAAAAAATAGCCCGATTGGCGAAATAACTGCAATAACATCCGTTAGTTTAAAAAAATTCACTTTATATTTTTTACAAAACAGCAACATGCCAATAATTGAGCCGTATAAACCACCATGAAAAGACATGCCCCCCTGCCATATAGCAAATATTTCTAATGGATTTGATAAAAAATACAATGGATTGTAAAATAATACATAACCTACCCTGCCACCAATTATAATTGATAAAACAGCCCAATTTAGCCAAGCCTCGATTGCCTCTGGTTTCATTAAATGGCGTCGGCGATTTGCATTTTTTACAAACCACCATGTAAAAATAATTCCCAGAATGTAGGCCAAGGAATAATAACGAATTGATAATTTTCCAATTTCAATGAAGTTTGGATTAAAATTTGGTAGAGTTATAATCATATCTTTAAACTAATTTATAGATTTTAAAAATTATTGCATTTTACTTTTTATTAAATTCTAATTGGAATTTGAAAAAATCAAGCTACCAAACTAGATAAAATTTTTAATTAAATTATTAAAAGCTAGATTAAAATTACTACTTTACAATGCAGAATTAACTAAGCAATATGACTATACTTTCAGATAAATCAATAGCAAAATTGGCAAATGAGCAAAAAATGATAGAGCCATTTATTAATCAACAAGTAAAAATAGATAACAATAATCAAAAAATTATTTCTTATGGAAATTCTTCATTCGGTTATGATGCAAGAGTTTCTGATGAGTTTAAAATATTTACCAATATAGACTCTGCAATTGTTGACCCTAAAAACTTTTCTGAAAATAGCTTTGTAAATAGAAAAACTAATATTTGCATAATACCGCCTAACAGCTTTGCTCTTGCTAGGACTGTAGAATATTTTCGAATTCCTAAAGATATATTAGTAATTTGTGTTGGAAAATCAACTTATGCTCGTTGTGGCATCATAGTTAATGTAACCCCTTTAGAACCCGGCTGGGAAGGATATGTAACCCTTGAATTTTCAAATACAACACCCCTTCCTGCGAAAATTTATGCATTTGAAGGAGTTTGTCAATTTTTATTTTTCAAAGGGGATCAAATGTGCGAAACATCTTATGCCGAAAGAAGTGGTAAATACATGAACCAGACAGGAGTAACCTTGCCAAAAGTATAAAATCATATCCAATAAATTCAATAAATTAACAAAATATATATGCTAAAAATATTTATATCATTAATAGTAATAGTAATATTATTTTTAATTAATGTTGAAAAATCGCTTGCCAATCAAGAAGATGTCACAGAAATAGAAATACCGATTACAAAAAACGAAGAATCTAAAATAACAAACACAAATACTTTCTCAACTAATAAAAAATCTTTAGGCAATGATTCAAATCTTCAAAAAACAAAAAATTTATTCAATATTAATAACAAAAAAACCGACGAAAATTCAGGTAAAGCAAACATTCTTGGAAGCGTAAAAAAATCAATTAATTCAAAAAAGAATCAATCAAATATCAAAAACAAGAAATCTACAGAATTAACCCAAAAATCATTAGAATCAAAACAAGCACTTGAACCGATTGCAGATATTGAAGTTATAGAAGATGATAAAATAAGTAAATTAAGACAAAAGAAATTACAACAAGAAAATATAAGCTTAAAAGATGAACACATTACTGAAAATAAGGCAGAAAAAATGCAAGATTATCAAAAAAAAGCACCTCAAAAACAGCTCAAAAATATTTTTCAAGAACCCTTCCAACAAGAAGATAAAAAAAATTATGAAGAAAATTTAACTGAAGAAAATAAAACTGAAAATTCCAACGATATAAAATCAAAATTAAGCCCCTTTAAGCCAAGAAAACCAACTACCGCGAGATTTTTCTCTGCAGATCTATCTGCACCAGAAACTTTTTTCAGTAGCAATAATTTAATAAAAAAAACTGGATCTTTTTATCGCGGTTTTGGTGAAATAATATTTTTCAGAGGTACAATAACAGATTCATTTGGCGTGCCAATTAATAATGCAATTGTAGAAATATGGCAAGCTAATTCTGCTGGAAAATATCATAGCTTATTAGAGCCAAATAGCGAATATATTGACCCTTATTTTAACATGTCTGGCAAGGCAATAACTAACAACGTTGGTGAATATAATTTTATCACAATAATGCCGGGATCCAAAGTTGGCAGAGCTCCTCATATTAATATCAATGTCTACCATCCAAAATTCGGTAAACTTGAAACAGAAAGTTATTTTGAAAATCACCCTAACAATAAAAGTGATTATCAATATACTTCTTACGATAAAATTGATGCAGAATTACTAACCGCTAAGGTTTCCTATTCAGAAGCAAATAATCCAAAATCAGTTAAAATATGCACTTTTAATATAATTTTACAAGGAACTCATCAATATAAAAAATACTAATTTGACGAATATTAACTACCCAAAACTAATGACAATTATCGCTTTTCTTGGAATGTGTTTTGCTTGGAGCTTTAGCTGGTTTGCAATAAAATTACAATCTAACTCCTTCATTGAACCAGAATTATCAACTTTCTATCGCTTTTTATTAACTAGTATTTTAATGATAATAATCTGCAAAATCTCAAAACAAAGATGCTTGATTAAAAAATCAGAATTAAAACTACTGCCGATTATTGGCTTAACGAATTTTTCACTTAATTTTCTTATTGGTTACTTTGCCGTTAAATTCATTGCCAGCGGTATTGTAGCAATGATTTTTAGCCTCTCAATTCTTACCTCAGAAATAATTTCAGCAATCTTCAATAAACATAAAATTAAGAAAAAAATTATTATTAGCAGTATTGTTGGTTTTGTTGGTCTATCCATATTTATTCTACCTTCAATTAACTTCAATAATAATCATGCCAATGACTTTTTGATTGGGCTAGCACTCTCAATTTTAATGATGATAATATATTCATTCGGAACAGTTTTAGTAGGAATCAATAAAGAAGTTAATAATACTCCATTATACACCACCATTACTTACTGCTCTGGCTTTGGAGCAATATTCTTGTTAGTAATAAATTTAGTAAAAAACAACAATTTTACGATTGATTACTCATTAAGCTATCTTGGATCGTTGTTTTATCTAGTATTTATTTCTACCATACTCGCTTTTATCTGCTTATTTTATTTAATCCAAAAAATTGGTAGCACTAGAGCTAACTATACCGCATTAATATATCCAATTATTGCAATTATTACATCGATGTTTTTAGAAAATTTAAAACTTAATCTCGTTAGTGTTATTGGAATTTTGATGATCATCTCTGCAATTGCGATTGAGTTCTTTTATACTCCAAAATCGTTAAAACATAATATT
>CAMDGT010000031.1 GCA_945898025.1 Rickettsia typhi
ATTTAATAATTTCTTCTGGCAATATTAAGCCGTAAGATACCACAATTGCAATATCTGCATTTAATTTAATAAATTCTTGTTGAGATTCTTTATTATTAAGGGTTGCAGGGGTAAAAATTGGTAAATTATAATCTAAAGCAATTTGATGAATAGGTGATAGGCTGAGGTTGTTTCCTCTGCCTGCTGGCTTTGGAGCTCTAGTGTAAACGGCGATAATTTCATGTTGCCTATTTTCTAATAGTCTATTCAAGGTGGGAACTGCGAATTGCGAAGTTCCCATAAAAATTAGTTTCATTTTTGTTTGATTGTTTTAATCTTTTTCGCGATTATAAAAATTAAAAACCATAATGATTAACAAGTCAATGATTGAAAATAAAGTCAATAAATTATTTAAGAAAATTCTCATCATCGCAGGCTCGGATAGTGGTGGGGGTGCTGGAATTCAGGCGGATATCAAAACTGCAACTGCTCTAAAAACTTATTCTGCAACCGTTATAACTTGCATTACTGCCCAAAATACTAAAGGAGTTTTTGCGATAGAAAAAGTTAGCAATAAAATGTTAAAATCGCAAATTCAAGCTTGTTTAAGTGATATAAGTTTTGAGGCAATAAAAATAGGAATGCTTGGAGATAGCGAAATTATAGAAACCATATTTAATTGTTTGAACGATAATTTAATAAACAACAATATTCCTATTATTCTTGACCCTGTAATGGTGGCAACCTCTGGCGATATATTGCTAGAAATTTCGGCAATTGAAAAGTTGAAATCTTTATTAGTGCCAAAATCCTTCCTCATTACTCCTAATATCGATGAAGCTGAATTGCTTGCTGGCATAAAAATAAATAATATAACTCAAATGAAGGAGGCTGCGATGGTAATTAAAAAAATTGGTGCCGTTAATGTATTGATAAAGGGCGGACATCTTGATAATAAAGTTAATTCAGTTACTAACTTATTGTTGGATAAAGAAAATAATTTTCATTTTATCAGCAATAAAAAAGTTAATATTTTTGATGCGGGCATAAAAGTTAATTTTCATGGAACGGGTTGCAGTCTAGCTACCGCAATTTCTTGCAATGTTGCCAATGGATTAAATATTGTCGATGCGGTAAAAAAGGGCAATAATTATGCTTATAAAGCGATTAAAAATAATCTCAAGATTGGTTCTGGAAGTAGAGTTCTCAAGCATTTTAATTGATTTTGGGATTGCTGAATTCCCTAACTTTTACTGCAAACTGTGTCGTTATTTTATTTTTTGGCTCCTTATGGATGTCCATATCCATTGCGTCGCCAAAAAAGAAAATGCCTAACATTTTTTTGTAAAAGCGGGAATTCAAAAGTCCTATTTTTCATTAAAAAAACTTGAGAAGAAATTTACTATTTTAAAGTTTTTCTCAAGGTTTTTCTCAAAGTTTTTCTGGCAAAGTTTTTCTGGCAAAGTTTTTAATTTTAATAATTATTGACAAGCCAATTATTGACAAGCCAATTATTGACAAGAAAGGCATTCTTCATATTTCTCTGCCGTTGTTTCTTCTTGTGAAGATGCTGATTTTTTTTCAAAAATTTGATTAATTTCACCTTTATTAGACACTTTATCCGCTCTTTGAATTGAAGTTGAGCGACAATAATAAAGGCTTTTTAATTTTTTTTGCCAAGCTTGAAAATGAATATCATGAAGATATTTTTTTGAAACATTGCCAGGAACAAATATATTAAGACTTTGAGCTTGACATATATATTCTTGCCTATCGGAAGCAAGTTCGATTATCCATCTCTGATCAATTTCTTGCGCGGTTTTGAATACCATTTTTTCATGTTCATCAAGAAAATCAAGATGTTGAACCGAGCCTTCATTTATAGTAATGGAAGACCATATATCATCAGTATTTTTGCCTTTATTATTAAGTAATTTAACTAAATTTTTATTTCTTACGTTAAATGAACCTGTTAAGGTTTTTTGAGTAAATGAATTGGCGGCGAATGGCTCTACTCCGGGAGATGAATTATTGGCGATAATTGAAATTGATGCGGTTGGAGCGATGGCAATTTTATTGGAAAATCTTTCTTCGACCCCGAATTCTTGTGCATCTAGGCATGCTCCTCTTTCAACGGCAAGTTTTTGTGATGCTTTATCGGCTTGTTGTTTAATATTTTGAAAGATTTTCTTGTTCCAAACCTTACTCATCGCAGATTCAATTGGAACAGATTTATTTTGTAAAAAAGAGTGGAGGCCCATAACTCCAAGACCAACACTTCTTTCACGAGTAGCGGAATATTTTGCTTTGCTCATTGAATCTGGGGCTTTGTCGATAAAATCTTGCAAGACATTATCGAGAAATCGCATAATATCTTCAATAATTTGCGGATGATCCTTCCAATTTTCATAAAATTCAAGATTTAGAGACGAGAGGCAACAAACTGCAGTTCTTTCGTTATTTAAATGGTCAAGCCCTGTTGGTAGGGTGATTTCACTACATAAATTGGAAGTTTTAACATTTAAATTTAATTTTTTATGATGCTCGGGAATTGATCTATTGACTGAGTCTATGAATAGAATATAAGGTTCTCCAGTTTCAACTCTTGCTGTTAATATTTTTATCCACAATGCTCTAGCGCTAATTTTTTCAATAATCTTTTTGTTATGAGGGCTTCTTAAGCCAAATTCTTCATCTTTTTCAACTGCCTTCATAAATTCATCAGTAATTGCAATGCCATGATGAAGGTTTAAGGATCGGCGATTAGGGTCTCCGCCAGTAGGCCTTCTAATGTCGATAAATTCTTCAATTTCAGGGTGATGTATTGGCAAATAAACGGCAGCGCTTCCCCTTCTAAGGCTACCCTGTGATATTGCGAGAGTTTGAGAATCCATAACCTTAATAAAAGGAACTATTCCCGAAGTTTTGCCATTTCCTCTAACGGTTTCGCCGATAGATCTTACATTCCCCCAATAGCTACCAATTCCACCACCTCTTGATGCTAGCCAAACATTTTCATTCCATAAATTTACTATTCCTTCTAGTGAATCAGTGCATTCGTTTAAAAAACAAGAAATAGGCAAGCCTCTTTCAGTGCCACCATTACTTAAAATAGGGGTTGCGGGCATAAACCATAAATCAGAAATATAATCGTAAATTCTTTGAGCATGATCTTGATTATCTGCGTAATGCGAAGCCACTCTCGCAAATAATTCTTGACAATTTTCATTAGGTAATAAATAGCGATCTTTTAATACCGCCTTACCAAAAACACTAAGATTTTCATCTTTTTTATGATTGATATTAATTTTAAACTTGCCAGCAAAGCTATTTTTTTGATTAGATTCTGCTGTTTCTATAATTTGGGTCATTTTGAAATATATAAGTTGGTTATGCTAAATATTGTGCTATATATAAAATATGTACACTAGATGTTGTAAAAGATAATTTATAAAAATTACTTGTCTAGTGGTTTTTATATTAATTTTTTTAAAATATTAGGCTCTTGATTTTAGTTGATTTAGTTAACTATTTATCGATATTTTTACTCAATTTCGTTGCTTTCTAATGAATCTTTAGTTTTTTTATTTTCGCGATAATGCGATGCTAAATTTTCAATAATTCCATTGCTGAACCTAACCATTTTTTCTGAAAAAAAGCTTGCCATAATATTGACATAAGAATTTATGATTGCTTGCTGTGTGTAATTATGAAAAAACTTTAACTCAAAAGCTGAAAATCTAATAATATCAAGGGCTAGATCTGGTATTTGTTCAAAACTATTTTGATGTTTTAAAAATTTTATAATATCTTGATTTATTGGCTCTAATTGCTGATTAATGATTGCAAGAAGATTATCTATTAATTCTTCGTTAATTTTACTGCGATAAGAGCTGATATCATCTTCGCTACTTAATAAGTAATTATCGATAGTTTGATTTTTTATTTCTTCAATTGCGATTAGCCCTTGATAAAACTCAAATTGATAAAAAATTTGAATTGCCATTAAGCGAGATAGATCTTTTTTTCTTATTATTTTATAACTATCTTTAGTTGTTTGTAAATCTTCGTTTATGTTATGTTGTTCTTTCAATTGCTTATCTGGTTAGTGTTTTGTATTGTTTTGTGAGAGGCATTATTTTTAATTTAATTTAAAGCTTAATTTCAAGATTTCTTTACATATATTTTCTCTAGATATATTGTTTTTTAAAGATATTTATTAATTTAATTTAATCAGTTTTTATCAATAGATTGTTAAATTTACCAAAACTTTCCAAAAACTTTCCCAAAACTTTCCCAAAACTTTCTTAGTAAAGTTTTTTAAATGAAAATTAAAAGGCAACTTAAAGGCAACTTTTTTAAAATAAAGATTTTTTTAAGTTTATTTTTAAAAAATCGCAAGCAAAATAGCTGTAAATTTTCAAAATTAACATGTTTAACCAAATTTTAACTAAGATATAAGTTAAAATAAAATATAAAAATATAATTCATAAACCCTAGAAATGCCTAAAAGAACAGACATAAAATCAATTTTAATTATTGGTGCTGGTCCGATTGTAATTGGTCAAGCCTGCGAATTCGATTATTCTGGCACGCAAGCCTGTAAAGCCTTAAAAGAAGAGGGTTACCGAGTTATTTTAATCAACTCCAACCCTGCAACCATCATGACTGACCCACATCTTGCAGATCGCACTTATATTGAGCCGATTAACCCTGATGTGGTTGAGTCAATTATTGCCAAAGAGCTTCCCGATGCCATATTGCCAACTGTTGGTGGTCAAACCGCTTTAAATTGTGCAATTAATCTTGCAAAAAATGGGGTGCTGAAAAAATATAATGTTGAATTAATTGGCGCTTCAATTGAAGCAATAAACAAAGCAGAAGATCGTTCCCTATTTCAAAAAGCAATGGACAAAATAGGTCTTGAAACCCCTAAAAATACCATCGTTAAAACAATTGAAGATGCGATGTTGGCATTGCCAAGAATTGGGCTTCCCGCAATTATAAGGCCTTCATTTACTTTGGGTGGTGCCGGTGGTGGAGTTGCTTATAACGAAGAAGAATACCATCAAATAGTCTCTTACGGGCTATCAATGTCGCCAACTAACGAAGTATTGATTGATGAATCAATCATCGGCTGGAAGGAATATGAAATGGAAGTAGTTAGAGATAAAAACGATAATGCAATCATAATTTGTTCAATTGAAAATATCGATCCAATGGGAGTCCATACTGGAGACTCAATCACCGTTGCTCCTGCTTTAACTTTAACGGATAAAGAATATCAAAAAATGCGAGATGCTTCAATAGCAGTGTTAAGGGAAATAGGGGTTGAAACTGGCGGTTCGAATGTGCAATTTGCAGTTAATCCTAAAGATGGTCGTTTAGTGGTAATTGAAATGAATCCTAGAGTGTCAAGGTCTTCCGCTCTTGCTTCAAAAGCAACAGGCTTTCCAATTGCTAAGGTTGCTGCCAAATTAGCGGTTGGTTATACCTTAGATGAAATTAAAAATGAAATTACTGGTGGTTTTATTCCTGCTTCATTTGAGCCTACAATTGATTATGTTATAACTAAAATTCCAAGATTCACCTTTGAAAAATTTAGAACCGCTGAAAATATTCTTTCCAGCTCAATGAAATCGGTAGGCGAAGTTATGGGAATTGGTCGATGTTTTGCTGAAAGTTTGCAAAAAGCCATTCGCTCACTAGAAGTTGGTATGAGTGGATTAGAAGAAATTTTAATCAACGATGAAGATAAAGAAACAAGAATAAAAATTATCAAAGAAAGGCTGAAAATACCAACTCCTAACCGCTTCTTTTTAATTGCTCAAGCTTTAAGAGAAGGTATTTCAACCGTTGAAATTAATCAAATTAGTGGTTATGATATCTGGTTTATTGAGCAGTTGCAAAAAATAGTTGATGTCGAAAATGGTTTAAAAAAGAACGGATTACCGCAAAATTACGATGATTTATTATCGGTTAAAAAAATGGGCTTTTCTGACCGTAGAATTGCCAAACTAACCCAAAATAATGAAGCAGAAATCCGCCTCCACCGCCATAAATTAGGGCTTCATCCTGTTTACAAAAGAATAGATTCCTGTGCAGGAGAATTCAATGCTCCAACTCCTTATATGTATTCTTGTTATGAATAAATATCGCCAAACAGAATTAGTGAATAACTTAATTTATTATTTGTATTGCAAATTTTAGTTTATTTGCAATGCTAATTTTTTCTTGTTGCATTTATGAAATAAGAATTTTTTCTTGTTGCATAAATATCTAATTATTGCAATACAAAAATTCAACTATTTTGATATAAATTTATGAAAAAGCCTTTTATTCCAGATGTTTTGCCAATAAAAGATTTAGATTTTACAAAATTAATTAAATTAGTTTCGGAGGCAAATCAGAGCTTATCAAGATATGGAGAGATTTTGGATGGTCTGTCTCGCTTTAGCAATCCTTCTTTATTTCTTGCAAATCTTGCCACAAAAGAGGCGGTCTTATCTTCAAGAATTGAAGGAACTCAAGCATCTTATGCTAATTTATTGCAAAAAGATTCAAAAGAATATAGCGAAAGAGCAAAGCTTGATATTGAAGAAATAGAAAATTGTAAAAAAGCCCTAGAATTTGGAATAGAAGACTTAAAAAATCGTCCTCTTTGTCTCAATTTAATTAGAGATATACACTCTATTTTGTTAGATGGAGTAAGAGGTTGCAATAAGAATAGGGGTAATTTTAGAAAAATACAAAATTTTATTGGTTTTGCGGGTGCTACAATGAAAGAAGCGAGCTTCATTCCTCCAACTCCCAATGAAATGAATAATGCTCTTGATAACTGGGAAAGGTACATTCATTTAGAATCAGAGGAGGTTCTAATTCAGCTTGCTGTAATCCATGGACAATTTGAAATTATTCACCCATTTTTAGATGGCAATGGTAGAATTGGCAGAATCTTAATTCCTCTTTTTTTATATTCGAAACAATATTTAGATTTTCCTGCATTTTATATGAGTGAATATCTTGAATCTTGTCGTAGTGAATATTATGCAAGACTAAAAAATATTAGTGAAAATAAAGATTGGCAAGGATGGATCGAGTTTTTTTTAGGAGCAATAATTAAACAAGCAAATATTAACAAAAATAGAATTATTAGAATTATTAAATTATATGATAAAATGATATATATTATTCCAAAGATTTCGCCTTCTAAATATCTGTCACAGATAATAGAAATTCTTTTTGAAAAACCAATTCTAGAAGTTGACGATTTTTTGAATAAAGTGCCTGTTAGCAGATCAACAGCAATTAGAATTTTAAATGGATTATCAAAACCTACTAAATACGAAGTTAAAAAAACTCATTATAGAGATTTATTTAGGGAAAATAATTTGAAATCAATAGAGAAAACCGCAGAACCTTATTTAATATTAGAAAAAAATGAAGGACATGGATCAAAGCCATCCTCTTATAAATTTATTGAGTTATTTGATATAATTGAGAGCAAGGTGATTTTTGATTAAGTTTTACTTAAAACATAATTAAAGCAAGGGGATGAAGCCCCCCTCCAAGGAGTTGAGGCCTCTTGTCTCATCAGTAGTGATAGGCTAGATAATAACAAAGTTATAAAAAAACTCGATCTAACAACCCTCTCTCAAAAATGATTAAGAGGGGAGGGTCGCAGAGCCAAATTGTTGGCGATGCAGGTAGGGGTTAACGCAATAACTAACGAGAAAGTTGTGAATAAAATCTTCGGGAAGGTTGTTAAAACCTGGTCACATAACTCAAGCCATAATTTTGTTGAAAATACTTCCACAATATCCCTCCCAAAATTTATAAACAAATTCTACCCTCCCTCAAGGAGGGGGTTATGCCAACTCACCTTTCATCCTGCGCAAAGTAGCAGGACTCAGAAAGGTAATAGATCTTGCGACTCCCGTGAGAGGATGATTTCTTGATCCTTTTTCAGAGATTCGACTTTCGATATTTACTGCAATTAACGACTCTTCTTTTTCTTTATTCTTTTTTTCGTCCATCGGGCATCAAGATCTTTCTGGGCTAGCACGGATTTGTTTTCTTGTTGATTCCATTCGACCGGAGTTTCTTCTGCTTTTACTTGGAGATTTTCTTCTTGGCTATTTCTGAGCTGAGCCAATGGATTAACCATTTTGGTAAGTTTTTTAGTTCGTGTAATTTAGATCAAAGAATATCATGGCTGGTTTATTTTTTACTTGGAGTTGTTGTTTGTTTTATTGAGTTGTGAACATGCTTTAGAGTATCTAGTCTCTCAGATTTACGACCAATGCAAATTAACAATTAAACCAATAAAGTGCAACAACTAATTTCTTGAAAAACCCCCTTGAAGAACCCTTGAAGAACCCCGAAAAACCCCTTAAAAAAACCCCCCGAAAAAAACTATGGAGATAAAGGGTTTGGAGCTGAATTATTTAGTATTTAAGATTTTATGGGGCTGGGGGTGAATTTTTAGAGGTGCCCTTATGATTTTATATAGATATCTTTGCTTATAAAATTTTTTAATATTTTTTTGAAAGATAATAAAATATCAGAAGCTGCTTCACATACTCTTGCATCGAAACTCAAATGTTTAACTGCCCAATCTTTAACCCAAGGCCTAGCTATGTTCCACATATTAAGTTTTGGATCAAGCATTACTCCAACGCCTTCGACCAGCATTAAAGTTTTTTGTAATAATAATAGGTTTGGTTTGGTGTCCATTTGATATTCTCGAGTTAAATCTATTAAAGCAGAAATTAACTTAGAAAGAGATAGTTCTTCAACTGATACATCAATAATAGTTTCGCCAATTTTACGGCATGATATTGCGAGGCTATCAAGATTTACATTTTCTTTTACTAGACCAGCTTCAATGTGTAATTTGGCAACATTTTCATAATCGCGATTAACGAAACCAAGCAATATTTGAGCGATTGCAAGGCGAGTTTTTTTATCGATAATGCCCATAATTCCAAAGTCAACTACTGCAATATCGTTATTTTTCATGAGGAATAAATTACCGGGATGCATATCTCCATGAAAAAAACCATTAATATAAACTTGATTAAA
>CAMDGT010000032.1 GCA_945898025.1 Rickettsia typhi
CGTTTACTCGGTAAATACTCAGGATTAGTTTCTGGCTCTGCATTAATAGTCGATTATGTCTTAACCATCGCAATTTCTGTTGCAAGTGGAATAGATGCTATTTTTAGCTTTCTACCAAGTCAAATTCATCAATTTAAACTAATAATTGAAATATTTTTAATATTAATGCTCGCATTTCTTAATTTAAGAGGAATGAAAGAGTCAATAAAGTTTTTGATGCCTATTTTCGTAGGGTTTATAATTACTCACATTTTAATTATTATCTACGGAATACTGAGTCATCGCACAGGAATAAATGAACTTATTCCTACTGCAAATAAAACATCTTCTGAGATCACTAATTCTGCTGGAGTGATTTTTTTAATATCGCTGTTCCTCAAAGCTTTTTCAATGGGTGGGGGAACCTACACCGGATTGGAAGCGGTTTCAAATAATGTTCACACTCTTGCTGAGCCAAGAATTAAAACTGCCAAAATAACAATGTTTATGGTTGCTATCTCTCTAGCATTTATGGCATCGGGAATAATAATTATTTATTTATTATGGGGAGTACAAAAAATTGATGGTCAAACTTTAAATGCAACAGTTTTCTATAATATAACAAAAGATTGGCAAATTGCAGGCTTTAATATTAGTGGTTTTTTTGTTCCAATAGTATTGATATTTGAAGCTGGCTTGTTAGTCGTTGCTGCTAATTCGGGTTTTCTGGCTGGTCCAAATGTCGTTGCTAATATGGCTCATGATGAATGGATGCCTAAGTTTCTTAGTTCTTTATCTAGTCGTCTAGTTGTCAAAAATGGTATATTATTTATGGCGATTTCATCAATCATAACGTTGTTAATTACTAACGGTACTGTGCATTTACTTGTTGTGCTTTACTCTATTAATGTTTTTATAACTTTCTCAATGTCTTTACTGGGGTTAACAATATATTGGTTTCGTCATAAGAAGAAAGATGGTTGGAGGAGTAAAATGATGGTTGCTATACTTGGTTTTATCGTTTGTTTTGGAATTTTAATAATTACTATTTTTGAAAAATTCTTTCAAGGAGGGTGGATAACCCTTCTAATTACTTCGTTGTTCATATTTATTGGACTGATGATTAAAAAGTCATATGCAAAACTAAAAATTGCACTTCAAAATAACGAAACGAAATTTGCTTGTTATGAATCTATTTGCGATAGTTCGGAAATTAATAATTATGGAAATCGAAATTCTCTTACGGCCGCAATAATACTAGAGCAAAATTTTAGTAGTGGCATGAACTCGATATTGCAAATCAACAAGTTATTTCCTAATATTTTTAATAATTTTGTTTTTGTAACCGTTGGGGAATTAGATGCTAATACTTTTAGAGAAGAGCATAGATGGCAAGATATGAAGCTTAAAACTAAAAATATATTAAGAAAATATCGAAATTATTGCCACGCAAATTATCATTTTGCTAGATCTTATGTCGGGTATAGTACCGACCCTATTGAAAAGCTAACTCAACTTGCTGATAGAGTAAAAAAAGATTACCCCAATACTGTGTTTTTTGGAACAAAATTTATTTTTGAGAATGAAAATATTTTTACTCAGATACTTTATAATCACATTCCAGACATAATTCAAAGAAAGCTTCATAATAAAGGAATGCAAATGGTTGTTTTGCCGATGCAAATTAATCATAAAAACTTATCAGCAAAACCAAGATTAAGCAATGTCTCAAAATATAATTGATCATTTAACTCAAATGCTTGCTAAAATGCCCAATATGGGTCCAAAAATGGCAAGAAGGTTAGTTTTACACCTTGCTCAAAACAAGGAGTCAAAATTAGAGCCTTTGATAGCAAGTCTTAACACTATAAAGGAAGATATCCATCAATGTAATTTATGTGGAAATATTGATCAGGGGCATATTTGCAAAATATGCAATAATCAAGATCGCGATAATTCAGTTATTTGTATCGTTGAACAAGTTGCTGATTTATGGGCAATTGAAAGATCAAAGAATTATCAAGGTCTTTATCATATACTAGGCGGTAATTTATCTGCTGTTTCTGGCAAAACTTTTGAAGATCTCAATCTTGTAAAATTATATCATCGAATTGAGCATAATAAAAACCTCGAAGAAGTTATAATAGCAACCAGTGCTACAATAGATGGACAAACCACCGCCTATTTCATTGCTGAGAATTTAAAACAATTCTCTATATCCGTAACTCGCTTAACGCACGGAATACCAATTGGTAGTGAGTTAGATTACCTAGATGATGGAACCATATCAATCGCCCTAAAAACTCGTAGTAGCTTTAAATAGTCTTAACTATAATATATTTAGATTCATAATCTTTTTACCCTATAATCGATATTGCAAAAATGAAAACAAAAATTGTTGGTATTTTAAATATTACTCCCGATTCATTTTCTGATGGTGGTCGTTTTAATAGCCTAGAATCTGCCTCAAATCAATTGATTAAAGTTTTAAATGAAGGGGCTAAAATGATTGATATTGGTGCCGAATCCACAAGACCGAATGCAATAAAAATAAACTCTCAAGAAGAGTGGAGTAGGTTGAAGTTAATTTTACCTCATTTGATTAAAATTGTTCGTAATTTTAATCAAAATAAAAATTTTGATGAACAGGAAAGGGTATTAATTAGTCTTGATTCTTATCATTTTGATAATTTGTATCTTGCCTATCAATTGGGAGTTGATGTTATTAACGATGTTAGTGGTTTAGAAGATAAGAGAACGGTTGATTTGATTGCATCAAAACAAATTAAAACAATTTTAATGCACAATCAAGAAATTAAATTTAACGATGAGATATTGATAAATCGACATCTAAGCCTTACTAATAAAATTATCAATTGGGCAAGCAATAAAATTTTACAACTTGAAAATTTAGGATTAAAAAGAGATAAAATAATTTTTGACCCTGGAATAGGTTTCAACAAAGATGCCTTTGCATCGATTAAAATATTGAAAGAAATAGATTATTTTAGGGTTTTAAATGTCCCATTATATGTGGGACATTCAAGAAAAAGCTTTCTAGAACAAATCAATTTAAAGGATGAAAATAATCAAGCTCTAGATCGCGATCAAAAAACTATTTTAGTTTCGCAATTTTTAGCTAAAAAGAATATTGAATATTTAAGAGTTCATGATGTTTATAAAAACTTTATCGCAGTCGATAATATTTGCTAATTTTTTAAGAAAAATAACTAGAGAATGTTTTAATTCACAAAATGTAATTTTATTTAAAAAATTCTGATATTTTTTGAAAAAAACTTTCTGTTTTAGGGTTATTTGCTTTATTTTGCATTAATTTGTCCAGTTTTTCAAGTAACTCTCTTTCTTCGTCGGATAATTTTACGGGAGTTTCAATGTTAACTCTGATATACATGTCTCCTCTTCTACCGCCTGAATTCATTACAGACATGCCCTTTGATTTTAATCTTAATTGATCGCTATTTTGAGTTCCTTCTTTTATGGTTACTTTTGTCTTACTACCATCTATTGTTGGGATTTCTATTTCTCCGCCTAATGATGCGGTGGTGAATCTCATTTGCACATCAAAATATATGTCATCCCCTTTTCTGGTAAAGAATGGGTGATTACGGATAGTTATAAAAATGAATAAATCTCCAGATTGACCGCCTCTAAGACCAGCTTCTCCCTCGTTGCTAATTTTTATTCTTGATTCTTCTTCTACTCCAGCAGGAATTTTAACTGATAATGTTTTTTTGCGACTTACTCTGCCTTCGCCATTGCAATTTTTGCAAGGATTTTTAATGATTTGTCCAGACCCATTACAAGAAGTACATGCTCTTTCAACAATAAAAAAACCTTGTTGAGCACGAACTTTGCCATGGCCATTGCAAGTTGTACAACTACTAGCTTTTTCATTATTTTTTGCCCCACTTCCGTTGCAAACATCGCATTTACAAGAAATATTGAAAGATATTTCAGTGTTGGTGCCATTAAAAGCTTCTTCAAGAGAAACGGTAAGATTATATCTAATGTCAGAGCCTCGTTGAGAAGAGCTCTTTTTTCTGCCTCCAGAGTTTCTTTCGCCGAATATATCGGAAAAATTACTAAAAATATCATTGAAATCGAAACCTCCATCGAAACCGCCATTTCCGCTTTGTTGTCCGCCGTAGCCATTATTAGCTTGATGTCCGTAGCGATCATAGCCCGCTCTTTTTTGTTCGTCTTTTAGTGTTTCGTAGGCTTCTGATGCTTCTTTAAAATTAGCTTCAGCTTTTTTGTCTCCGGGGTTGCGATCGGGGTGATATTGCATTGCTAGCTTGCGATAAGATTTTTTAATCTCATCTGCAGAAGCATTTTTATTTATCCCTAATATTTCGTAGTAATCTCGTTTTTCGCTCATAATTTTGAATTAAATTTGTAAAAATAAAATATTTTTATAGATATTGATTTTATTGTTTTTTTCAAGGAAAATATCTTAAAAAAGCTTAAATTTTTAACAAAATATTGATATTTATTTAAAATATTGGTTATTAATCAATATGAAGGTGAATTTTAATTATCTTAAATAGATTTAGACCTGTTATTAACTAAGAATGCTACTGCATTATTTATTTAAAATCAATATTTAAAATCAATATTTAAAATTAATAATAAATTACATTGATGAAACAAAAACCTAATCAAAATTTTTCTCGTTATAGTAAAAACTATCATAAATTAGCTAAAATTCAACATCTAGTGGCTAAAAAATTAATTGAATTTGCTAATCCTTTTTTGCAAGAAAAATTTACTAAAAATAGCAATAATTTGTTAAATATGATCGATCTTGGCTCTGGCACTGGCTTTGTTAAGCAAGAATTTTTTAATATTTTTTACAATAATATTACAGCTAATTTTTATGAAGTTGATTTGTCTTTGGAAATGCTTAAAAGCAATGCTAATTATGAATTATCGAATAATTTATCTACAAAAATTAATGCCGATATTAAAAAATTGCCATTTAAAGATAATAGCTTTGATGTAATATTTTCAAGCTTTGTTTTGCAATGGCTAGAGAAATATGAGGTGATTTTTGATAATTTTGCAAAAATAGTTAAAAATTGCAATAATTTGCAAGAAAACGGATTTTTGATTATAGCATTACCAACCGCAGGAAGTTTGCAAGAGCTAAAATTAGCAAATGTTGCGAGTGATTGCAATTTTGATTTCTTAAATTTTCCAGAAAAGCATAATATATTGCTAAACTTAGAAAAAGCTGGCTTCGAACCCTTGCTTGATTATGAGCAAATTATTGATCAAAATTTTTCTAGCGGTACCGAGGCATTAAAATCAATTAAAGATATTGGTGCCAATTATGCTAATGCAGGTAACATTATTAACAAGAATAAACTCAAAAAATTTAATCAATTTTTATATGAAAATTTTAGTGACACAAAATTAAATGCTTCTTCGATAAAAATTTCTTGGAATGTTGCTTATATTATCTCTCAAATTAAATGATAAAACTAAATAAAATTATTTTGACTTTAAATTTACTCTTAGCTATATTTTGTAATTAATAAAAAAAGTGCTTCTTTGCAAGCAATACCAATTTTCATTTAAATAATTACTTCTAATAAAAAGCTATTAAATTGAATAGTTTTTTATTTTTTATATAAATTAGAATCCATTATTAACAAGCCTTATACTAACTTGATAAAAATAAAAACCGCTAAATGTCTATCAAAAAAACAAGTTCTACAGATTCTTCTCAATCATTGCCTTTAGTAATTGCAACTGGTAAAGACATTGAATCAGTATCTCTAATCGGAGAAATGAAAAAATCATATCTTGATTATGCGATGAGTGTTATTGTTGCTAGAGCTATACCTTCTGCTTGCGATGGCTTAAAGCCAGTTCACCGCAGAATCTTATATGCTATGTATGAAGGTGGCTACGACTACAACAAGCCTTTTAAAAAATCGGCAAGAATAGTTGGTGAAGTAATGGGTAAATATCATCCTCATGGAGATTCCGCAATATACGAATCACTCGTTAGAATGGCTCAAGATTTTTCAATGAGGGTGCCTTTAATTGATGGTCAAGGTAATTTCGGCTCAATTGATGATGATCCGCCTGCGGCGATGAGATATACAGAATCAAGATTAGCTAAAGTTTCGCATACCATGCTTGACGATCTCGATAAAGATACTGTTGATTTTGTTCCCAATTACGATGGTAGTGAAAGTGAGCCAAAAGTTGTCCCTGCTCGTTTTCCAAATCTTTTAGTTAACGGTTCTGGTGGAATCGCGGTGGGAATGGCAACTAATATTCCCCCTCATAATCTTGGAGAAGTTATCGATGGCTGTCTTGCCTATATCGATAAGCCAGATATTACAGTTGATGAACTTTTAGCTATTATTCCTGCTCCAGATTTTCCAACTGGCGGTATAATTCTTGGGAGAAGTGGTTATAATTCTGCGGCACATACGGGAAGAGGCTCCGTTATTATGAGGGGTCGTCATAAAATTGAAAAAATTAATGCTTATAAAAATGCGATTATCATTAATGAAATTCCTTATCAAGTCAATAAAGCTAAATTAGTTGAAAAAATCGCTGAATTAGTTAAGGAAAAAAAGATTGAAGGCATTACAGATTTAAGAGATGAATCCGATAGAGATGGCATTAGAGTTGTTATTGAGCTTAAAAAAGATGCTATGGAAGAAGTTATTATTAATCAATTATACAGCTTTACTGAACTGCAAACCAGCTTTGGAGTCAATATGTTGGCATTAAATTATGGCAGACCAGAATTGATGAATCTACTTACAGTTATAAAGATTTTTGTTGAATTCCGTGAAAAAATTGTTAATCGTAGAACCAATTTCTTGCTTAATAAAGCGAGAGATAAAACTCATATCTTAATTGGTTTAGCAATTGCTGTTGCAAATATTGATGAAATTGTTGAATTGATAAAAACTTCTAAAGATGTTGCGGAAGCTAGACAAAAGCTTCTTTCAAAATCTTGGAGTGCTGGAGTCGTTGAAGATATAATTAACCTCGTTCAAGATAGAGGAAACATTGTAACAGAAGGTAAATTCTATTTTACTGAAACTCAAGCAAGAGCGATTCTTGAAATGAGGCTTGCGAGATTAACTGGTCTTGAGATGGAAAAAATAACCAATGAAATCAAAGAGCTTGCAATTGAAATTAATCACTATCTTGATTTGCTTGCTAATCGAGAAAAGTTATTGTCTCTAGTAAAGCAAGAATTAATTGATGTCAAGGAGCAGTTTTCTACTCCTAGAAAATCAACTATTGAAGCAAGTGAGTTTGAAGTTGATGTTGAAGATCTTATCCCTAAAGAAGAAATGGTTGTTGTTGGAACTATGAATGGCTATATAAAAAGAGTTGCTCTTTCTTCTTATCGTACCCAAAGAAGGGGAGGCAAGGGCAGAAGTGCAATGGATGTCAGAGACGAAGATGTTGCAACCGATATATTCGTTACTAATACCCATGCTCCAATTTTATTCTTTTCTACTAAAGGCAAGGTTTATAAATTAAAAACCTATAAATTGCCTCTTGGCAACCCTCAAGCAAGAGGTAGAGCATTAGTTAATTTATTGCCACTGGAAGCTGGTGAAAAAATTAGCACAATTCTTGCCTTACCTGAAGATGAGTCACTGTGGAATAGCTTAAGTATTGCATTTGCAACTTCAAATGGCAATATTCGCAGAAACTCAATGGATCAATTTGTTGATATTCGTTCAAGTGGTAAAATTGCGATGAAGCTAGAAGGAGATGAAGCTTTAATAGGTGTAAATTTATGCAATGAACAAGATGACATAATGCTTTCTACTAAAAATGGCAAATCAATTCGTTTTTCAGTGACTAGCCTGAGAGTTTTTCAGAGTAGAAATTCTACGGGAGTCAGGGGAATAAAGCTTGGAAAAGAAAATAAAGTTATTGCGATGTCAATTTTAAAGCATATTAGCGAAGATTCAATTGCTAAAGAAAATTATTTAAAAATTGATAATGACCTTCGTTTGTCAATTAAAAATGCATTGATTTATAATCAAAAATTGCAGGAAATCAAGCAAGATAGCAACATTTTACCAGATTTATTGCAAAAAGAAGAAATGTCAATTCCAACTGTTGAAGCATCTGAATTAACAGTTGAGCAAATTCATAAAATGGCATTGAATGAACAATTTATATTGACCATCACTGAAAATGGCTATGGAAAAAGAAGTTCTGCTTTCGAATATCGCATTACTAATCGCGGTGGAGTTGGTATCACCAACATCATTACCTCAAAAAGAAATGGCAATGTAGTAGCAAGCTTTCCAATTGAAGATATCGACCAAATAATGATTATTGCCAATAAAGGAACTTTAATCAGAACCGAGGTTTCAAATATAAGAATTACTGGCAGAAACACACAAGGAGTTACTCTAATAAAAACTAAAGATGAATCAGTGGTTGCAGTTGCAAGGATTGCTCATAGTGGCAACAAAGAGATTGATTCCGCGGAATTAGGGGAAGATTGCGATAACAACAACAATCAAGAAGAAATAATCACGGCCGTTGAATAATAAACAGCCATGATTTTTAAATTGCTTTATTTTTAGTAAAATAGGTTTTAGTAAAAAAACTTTTAGCTATAAATTTATTTTTTAGAACGAGAAATACAAGAAAGGGTCTAGACAACTTTAGTTGATTTTGATATCAATTAAAGCCTTAATTTTTCTATGCATAACAAGTATATAAAACATTCCCATATTTACTCACAAATTTTTTATTTATTTTTTGAGTGAGTTGCAATTTGCTAAAAAGCAAATTGTCTGAGAAAAAATTTCGAGAGATTTTGAAATATTTTTGTTTTGATGAAACGGCTAGTAAAAAAGCGATTTACACCTCAATTAATAGAAACACAATTAACAAAATATTTAACAAGGTTCGCCAACATCTTTTTGCTGATAATTTAAATCTTTCAGAAAAAAGAGAATGCTTAGTTTGAATTCAATGAATCTTATTTTGGAGCTAAAAGAGTTTGAGGCAACAGAGG
>CAMDGT010000033.1 GCA_945898025.1 Rickettsia typhi
CATGGTAATTTGATCAACTTGTGGTTTAATGTTTGTCCATTGATAGTTTCTTAAAGCTTCGACTTGAATTTCATTATCAAAATGTCCGATATTTCCAATAATCGCACAATCTTTCATTTTTCTGATATGTTCAATGGTTATTATATCAATATTGCCAGTGGCAGTGATGAAGATATCTGCATTTTCAATACAATCTTCAATAGGTGCAACTTGAAAACCTGCCATTGATGCTTGAAGTGCACAAATTGGGTCTATTTCACTAACGACCACTCTTGCACCTTGAGATTTAAAAGCCTCTGCACAACCTTTGCCAACATTTCCGTATCCGGCAACAAATACCATTTTTCCTGCTATCATAATATCAGTCGCTCTTTTTATGCCGTCAATTACACTTTCCTTGCAACCATAAAGATTATCAAATTTTGATTTAGTTACTGAATCATTAACATTTATTGCGGGAACCTTAAGTAATCCTTTTTGCTCCATTTGTTGCAACCTAGCAACCCCAGTTGTTGTTTCTTCTGATAGCCCTTTAATTTTTGATAATAGCTCTGGATATTCATTGTGAATTATTTTTGTTAAGTCCCCTCCATCATCTAGTATTAAGTTTGGTCTCCAGCCTTCTTTGCCGTCAATTGTTTGTTTAATGCACCAAATGTAATCTTCTTCGCTTTCTCCTTTCCAAGCAAATACAGGAATATTTTTACTTGCTATCGCTGATGCAGCCTGATCAACGGTAGAGAATATATTGCAAGAGCTCCATCTTACTTCGGCACCAAGATATATTAGAGTTTCAATTAATACTGCGGTTTCAATTGTCATATGAAGGCAACCTACAATTCTTGCTCCAGATAATGGTTTTGTATTGCCATATTCTCTTCTTAGCGACATTAAGCCCGGCATTTCATTTTCAGCGAGAGATATTTCTTTAAGACCTAAATCAGCCAATGTTATATCTTTGACTTTGTAATCTGTGAATTTCATATTTTATATTTTGATGATTAAGAATATTAGTAATGTAAAAGTAAGAATATAACCGGGAGAATATTTGTAATTAATATTACGCTCCTTATTTTTTGGATAGAATTTTTTAAACATAATTCTAATAAATTGCAAGGAAAATATTGCGACTATTGAGATTATAAAATATAAAATAAAACTTATTAGTGGTAATATTAGCGAAGCGATTAGAATTAGCTTTATGTAATCAAAAAATTGCTGTTTGTTAAGATTAATTTTTGTAAAAATAGTGGTTATTTTTTTGTCTTTTTTATCAATTTTAACTTTTATTATTTTCCACAATAACGATATTAATATTGTGGAAAAAGCGACATTAAAAATAATATTGTTAACTGATTGGTCTTGTATGGTTCTTATTGCAACAGCAAGGGTTGACATCAGGCAGAGTATCTGAAAAGGAAATAGTTGATGAGAGTAATCCGTTGCAGTAATTATAACTAGGCAGGTAATAAAAATTGCATTTAAAATAAAACTTTCATTAAAACCAAAGGAAAGGTAGGATAAAATAAAACCAGCAACTGTGAATAATTCAACAAATAAGTGGATTCGTGGAATTTTAATATTGCAATTTCGGCATTTTCCAAAGGTAATTAACCAATTTATGAGAGGAATTAAGTCTCTGGTTTTAATAACAGAAGAGCAATTTGGGCAACGAGATTTAGGGCCAAAATATCTACCAAATATGGATTCATTTAGCGGTAGACGGTATGCAAATAATGTTGCATAAGAGCCAAATATAGCTCCAAAAACTGTTACTAAAAATAATTCAAACATTTTTTAATTTTTTTAAGAATCGGTGTTTACTCCAAGCTGTTCGTCAAATTTCTTTTGTTCCTGCAATTTGACTCTACTTGCAACTTTTACTGGAATATCTTTGTTGAGTTTATTAAACGCCATATCTAATAAATTTTTTGTAAGATTATCTCTTTTTTTTTGACTTTCACAACCCATTAATATTGAGAATATTTGCTTATCTCCTCTTTTTGCCGATGCAACAAGATTAAACCCGGAAGCATTAGTGAATCCGGTTTTCATTCCTTCTGCACCTTTATAATCAAGTAAAACATGATTATGAGAGTAGTATCTTTTTTTATTGTAGTTAAAGCTTTTACTAGCAAATACTGGATAATAGTGAGGGAATTTTGTTCTTATGGCATAAGTGAGTCTTGCTAGATCAAGTGCTGTAGTATATTGATCTTCTTGATGTAGACCGCTTGCATTTCTAAAATTAGTGTTTTTCATTCCTAGATCCTTAGCTGTTCTATTCATTAATCGAACAAAACTCCACTCGCTACCAGATATTGATTCACTCAAAGTTACGGCAGCCTCATTAAAAGATTTTACTACAACCGCTCTTATTGCTTGCTCAACTGTTATTTTTTGACCTTTTTTTAAATGTAAACTGTTGCTATTGTTAACTCTTGCTATTTCTGCTCCATATGAGGATACTTTTAAATTTTGGCTAAGTGATAATTCTTTTTTATCTAATGCTTCAAATGTTAGATATAGAGTCATTAATTTCACTAAAGATGCGGGATATGTTATTTTATCCGCATCTTTTTCAAAAATGATATTGCCATTATTCGCGTTATAAACTAAAGCAACATAATCTTTGCCACATTCCCTTGATGCAATTGCTTCCTGAATTAAAGGATTACACAAGAAAATAATTAGAGGTAGTATTTTTTTAACATAATTTTTCACAAAATTACTCAGCATTTTATTAATAAATTTATTTTTTATATCTCATTAAATTGATAACTTTTATATCAATAACCTAGAAGTTATTTTTAAAAAATATTAACAATAAAAGGACGACGGGAGCAACTAATATCATTCCGTCAAGTCTATCAAGTACTCCGCCGTGACCAGGTATTATGCTTCCTGAATCTTTGACTCCAAAAGTTCTTTTAATTTTTGATTCTATTAAATCGCTAACCTGTTCAATAATCGACAAAATTATACTAATTGCAATAAAAAAAGTGATACTGCCTTTAAAAAATACAGACGCACTTATAGCTCCAATTATTGCACTAGTAATAAGACCACCAACCGCACCAGACCAAGTTTTGTTAGGGCTGATATGAGGTGCAATTTTTGGTCCACCAAATGATTTTCCAATAAAAAATGCCATAATATCAGTTGACCAAATAATTGCAAACATCCATAGTAATATTTGTGCTCCATTTTGCTCTCCATCTAATAGTCTAATTTTTATTACCGAATAAACGGGAATTAAAATATAGAAAACTCCAACTATTTGCCACTTTTTATAATCTTCGGCTGGTCTGATAATTTCTTGCCATTCCATAGTCATTAATATTGTGATAGCAATAGCTAAGACTATAAATAAGTTTGTTGAAAAGAATATTGCATATATTGCCAGTGGAATAAGAATTAAAGAGCTGACAATTCTTTTTCTAAGATTTCCTGCGGCATTATTGTTTTTAATATATTTGATTAAAAATTTTAATATTGTTTTAATTGTTATAAATATGAACTTTGAGATATTTAGTAGTTTTTTATCTTTTTCCATGGGTTCTTTTTCTTTGATTAAAATTAATAATGGCTTTTTTTAATTCTCGATTTTTGAAATCTGGCCATAATGTTTTTGTAAAATACAGCTCGCTATAAGCAATTTGCCATAATAAAAAATTACTAATTCTCATATCTCCTCCAGTTCTTATTAGAAGGTCAGGATCTGGAATTTCAGGTTTATATAAATATTTTCTAAAGCTATCTTCGTTAATATCTTTGATATCAATTTCTTTTTCTATAATTTTTCTTGCAATTTTAATTAAGCCTTCCTTTATTTCTTCTCTTCCCCCATAACTAAAAGCAATATTAAGAACAATTTTTTGGTTATTAGCAGTGAGATTTTCAATTGATTTTATTTTATCAATTAATGATTTCTCTAGATTGTTAAGCCTTCCCGAAACTAAAATCTTTACTCCTACTTGATTTAGTTTTTCAATCTTATAATCAAGATAGAATTTTAATAAGTCAAGTAAATAAGAAATCTCATTTTGTGGTCTTTGCCAATTTTCTGAAGAAAAAGCATATAAGGTTAAATATTTTACCCCTAGTTTAAGACATTGATTGGTTATTAATTCGATATTCTCGCAACCAAAATTGTGTCCATCTTTCAATTCTAAGTTATTATTTTTTGCCCATCTAGCATTACCATCCATAATTATTGCTATATGCTTTGGAATTTGTAGATTCTTTTCTAAGTTAGCATTATCGTAATTTTTGATAATTTTTTGCAGATATTTTGATTTAAGTTCACTAAACTTTTTATTAAAAAAATATTTAGCAATTATTTTAATCATTTAACTCTTGTGACTTTATGATTTGCAGAAATATATCGCTATATTTTCATTAAATCTTTTTCTTTGTTTGCAATAATTTCGTCAAATTTTTTAACAAATTCATCTGTAATTTTTTGTATTGCCTCATTAACTGAATGAATTTGATCTTTTGAAGCTCCTAATTCTTTTTCTCTTCTTTTAAATTCATCGATAATATCTCTTCTAATATTTCTAACCGCAACTTTTTTGTCTTCGCCGTATTTTTTGGCTAATTTAGATAATTCTTTTCTTCTTTCTTCGCTAAGTTTTGGAATGTTGATTCTAATTAGAGCGCCATCAACCATGGGATTTATGCCAAGATTAGAATTTTGAATTGCTTTTTCTACGGCTTTAACATTGCTTTTATCCCAAAGTTGAATTGAAAGAGTGCTGGAGTCAAGGGTTGCAACATTAGCTAATTGAGAAAGTGGCATCATATCTCCATAAACCTCTACTCTTATTGGGTCAAGAAGACTTGGATTTGCTCTTCCGGTTGAAATGCTGTCCATATCTTTTTTAAGAGAATTGCAAGTTTCTTCCATTTTTTTTCTGGCTTTATCGGTAAATTCGTTAATCATATTTATTTATATTATATTTGATGGTCTTTAATTAAAATTTCTGCAATTTGAACGGCATTTAATGCTGCTCCTTTTCTTAGATTATCGCAAACTATCCACATGGAAAGCCCGTTTTTTATTGATTTATCCTCTCTAATTCTAGAAACAAAAACCTCATCTTTTGTTGAGCATTCGGCTGGAGTTACAAAGTGCATAGATGCTGGATTGTCGATAACTAGAACTCCATCGCAGTTTTCAAGTAGTTCGCGGGCTTTTTTTGCTGAAATTGGGTTATGGAATTCAATGTTTACTGATTCTGAGTGGCAATTAAAAACTGGCACTCTAACACAAGTTGCTTCAACTTCAATTTTTGGGTCAAGAATTTTTTTTGTTTCAACTTTCATTTTCCATTCTTCTTTTGTGTAGCCGTCGCTCATAAAGCTATCGATTTGCGGTATTACATTAAAAGATATTCTTTTGCTAAATTTTTTTGGATTTTCAATAGAGTTTTCGTATATTTTTTTTGTAGAGTTAAACAGTTCGTCCATCCCTTCTTTTCCAGCTCCAGAGGTTGCTTGATAAGTTGAGACAACAATTCTTTTGATTCCAGAGTAATCATGAAGAGGTTTTAAGGCTACTAACATTTGAATAGTTGAGCAGTTAGGATTGGCAATAATTCCTCTTTTTTTATATTGAGAAATTGCTTCCGGATTAACTTCAGGAATAATTAAAGGAATATCTTCTTCCATTCTAAAATGAGATGTGTTATCAATGACTATGCAGCCTTGACTGGCAGCTTTCGGAGCATATATTGCTGATACTTTTCCACCCGGAGAAAATAGTGCAATTGAAGTTCCTGTGAAATCAAAGCTGTCAAGAGCTTGAACATTGAGATCTTGATTACCAAATGAAACCTTTTTACCAATTGAATTTGCTGATGCTAAAGCGATTACTTCACTTGCAGGAAATTCTCTTTCAGCGAGTATATTTAATATTTCTCTTCCAACATTGCCAGTTGCTCCAACAACCGCAATCTTTCTATGATTTTTCATAATTATTTGTTTTTGATTTTGATGTAAATAAAGTTTAATTATTTAATTTTGTTTTATTAATATTAATTTTCAAACATTTTTATTTAAAAGTAAAGAATCCGCCACTATAGCCACTGCTCCATAATAAATTATTGGTTAGAGTGCTTGAGCCGTCTGTTCCATATTGAAAAGGTGAAAAAACATTGTTAATATTATAATAGTCCATTTTCCACATTTGTTTGTTTGACATTATCCCGCCAAAGCTTTTAATGCTTGATGGGTCGTGGGCTGTATCGTATCCACCGCTTTCGTAGGGGTGGATAGTGTCAACTCCAGAACCTCTAATTCCTGATGCCCCTACTGCATTCATAAAGCACCACCCATAGCCACGATTATGTCCAAAATTATATTCTGGATCATCTATCATTTTAGGATCAAATTTGTAGCTATAGCGATTTCGATAAAGAACCGTTCCCCTTGAGTATAAAGCAGTAGAGCAACCATCCTTATAGCCAGCCTGAAATTTAGGAGTTCCGTCTGGAACTTTAAAATTAGTAAAAGCAAAATATGGTGTGGTGGCATTTTTTATCCAAGCACAAGATGACATATATTGTGCCATTATAATAAAAAGAAGTATTTTAATAAATATTTTCATTATCTAGTTTGTTGATTTGCTTGATTTTTATTCGGTAAATTCTGATTATCATTAATGCTAATCAGAAGAGAAGATCTTTCGAGTGGATTATCTAAGTTTTCAGTTTTGATATCGAATGCGATTCCTTGCTTTTGTAAGTTAGAAACGGTTTCGCTAATAATATTAACCATATCGAATAATCCTTTATTAATTGGAGATTTTTGATTTTTTGTCTGTTCTTCTTGTTTTTTTAAATTTGTAAAAATTGCATCTTCTTTGTTTATTTTTTCTAATTCTACCATTAATTCTTTAAATTGCTTTTGCTCCAACTCTTTTATTTGGCTATCTAGGAGCTTTTTTTGTTGGGTTTCTTGAAGCTTTATTAGCATTTTTACCTCATCACCCTCTTTTTTATTCTCTAATTGAGAATTTGTTTTCATTTCTCCTGTAACACCTAGAGATCCTAGCTTTAAGGCTATTGCTTTTATTGCTTCTCTTGAAGAATTGATATTAATTATGTTATTCGACATTAGGGAGTAACTTTTTTGGTTTTATATAGTTGGGCACAATGTTTTCTAGCATTTCTAAATTTATATTAAAAATATTTACGAAATCTTGATTTTTAGATATATTGTCATGCTTTAATATTTTGACTTGATCGCAAGTAAGAATATTTTTGGTAAAAAACTCTAAAAACCACGCTAATAAAAATGCTATTTTGAAGTTAATGTTAATGAAATATATTTTTTTATTAAGATAATTTGCAGTGATTGTCATTAATTGTTTAAAATCATAAATTTTTGGACCGCTAATTTCAAATATTTTGCCATTTACTTTGTTTTTAATATCTTCACAAGTAATTGTTTTTGTAATAATTTTAATTAAATCTCCAACAAAAATTGGCTGAAATTTTGTCTTGCCATGATTTATAATTGGGGCAATGGGTGCTTTTTTAAAATCATTAGCAAAACGGTTAAAAAAATTATCATTTTTACCAAATATTATTGATGGCCTTAAGATTGTTGCATCAGGAAATTGTAATAAAACTGCCAATTCTCCTTTTAACTTACTGTCGCAATATTTTGAATTATTTTTTATTTCTATTCCTAGTGCGGAAAGATGAATAAATTTTTTAACCCCAACTTCTTGGCTAATTCTAGCTATATAGCCGGCTAATATTTGATGAAATTTATAAAAATCTCCTTTTTTATTTTCGTATAAAATTCCGACTAAATTTACAACGGCATAGCTTTCTTTGATAATTTTTTTTATTATATCTTCGTTTTTTAATTCTTCTAATGTTTTATAATTTTCTTTTAAATCATATTCTTTAGGAAGTTGATAGTTCCATTTTACAATTTTTAAAAAATCTGGTCCAGCAAATGTTGTTAGAGTTTTTGATTTTGAAAGGTCTCTGCTAATAATTTGTATTATAAAGCCTTGTTTTATAAGACTATTCACGAGGTTTTTGCCAATAAAACCAGTTCCGCCAAAGATAGTAATTAATTTATTCATTTTGCATGGTATTTTTATGTTACATCCCAATCGATAATATAAGTGCATTGCTCGAAGCCATCAAACCAACCAACATTATAATCTGAGCTTTCTTTGGTATATTGATAGTTAAAACGGGTTTTTAAGGTTTGGGCATAGCCCCTTCCAACTCTTGACCAAGCACTTTCACAGCCATCTTTAAAACCTTTTCCATAGTAAGTATCAGCTTCCGGAAACCCCCTAATACCGGCTAAAGGTCTTGATTTCGCTCCCCAGTTCCAGCTTTTTGGCAAAGGCTCAATAAATAGTTGACATGATGTTAGTAGGCTTATAAGTATTATTAAAAATAAAGATTTTGCTGTAAGGTTAGCAATGATTTTTTTCATAATTATTCTTCTAGAGAAAGGTTAAGAATTATATTTTGCTGCATTCTCTTTATTAGTAAAGTAATTTTTTTACTTCCATTTTTAGATTCTTGAATAATTTTTTTTAAATCTTCTGAATCTTTAACAGTTTTTTGATTAGCAAGAATTATTATGTCGTTAGCAATTATGCCATATTTTTTAGCAATTGAAATGTTTTCTATGTCGAGAACTAATAAACCTTCTATTTTATCTTCTTGCAAAGAATTCTGCTCTGTCGATACTTTTAACAAAGACATTCCGAGTATTTTATTGGAATTATCGGTTTTTTTGTTATTTGTTGCAACTTCATCATTCATTTTTGAGATTTTTATTTTAATGTTTTTTATATTGCCATTGCTTAATAATGTTAGATCCGCCTCCTGATCTATTGAATATTGAGCAACTAGTTTTGGCAATGTTTTTGCTTGCTTAATTTCTTGATTATTAAACTTTAATATAATGTCTCCTGCCATAATTCCTGAATTTTCAGCGGGGCTATTATCAACAACATTTACTACTATTGCTCCTTG
>CAMDGT010000034.1 GCA_945898025.1 Rickettsia typhi
TGTTGCTACTACCAGCTTGACTAACCCCAATAATAATGATATTTTTTCAGGAAATCGCTCAACTCGCTTTTCGCTCAAAGCAAATATTGATACTGTTTCGTTATATGCTATTGATGTTATGGAGTTAAGTAAAAAGCTTAATTTTACAACCGCTATTCGTTTTGATAATTTGAAATCTACTCAAAATCAATCAATTCCAACTTCACAAAATCTTTCTAGAACCGATAATGCAATTAATTATAACTTTGCATTACTTTATAAATTAAACGAAAATTCTAGTTATTATTTTAACTATGGCACCTCTTTTAATCCAGTTTCAGATCAAATAACCTTAACGGATACTAGTTCAGTTAGCTTAGTCAATAGTGCGGTGGAGAAAAATAAGATTTATGAAGTTGGCGGTAAATGGTCTTGGTTAAAGAAAAGTCTAAATAGTGCGGTTTCAATGTTTCGTATCGAAAAATATAATGCAAGAGAAAGAAATAGTAGCAATTTGTATGTAGTGGTTGGAGAACAAAGAGTTGATGGAATTCAAGCTCAAATTACAGGCAATATTACCAAGAAATTAAAAATTAACACTAGTTATAGTTTGTTAAACAGTAAGGTCGTTAAGTCTTTTGATAGCACAAGGTTAGGGCATCAATTAGTCAATGTGCCGTTACATAGTTTCAATGTTTTCAGTAACTATCAATTAAGTAAAACTCTTGAAATTGGTGGTGGTTTCAATGCCTTAGCAAAAAGATATGCAAGCACTTCAAATGATGTGAATGCCAAGGTGCCAAGAAGTGCATCTGGTTATTTAGTGGCTAATTTTATGGCTAAATACACCCCTCCTGCTAAATTGCTCGAAGGATTAGAAGTGCAGTTTAATATCGATAACTTATTCAATAAAAAATTTAGTGATCAAATTTATTCTTCTTATGTTGTTCCTGCACAGGGAAGAGTAGCAACAATAACTGTTAACACTAAATTTTAGCATGATTATTACCATCAAGCAATTATTAAGTCAGCAACAATTAACGAAATTTAATCAAATTCTTGAGGGTTCTAATTGGTTAAATGGAAAAGCGACAGCTGGTCATCAGGCATTAAAAGTTAAAAATAATCAACAATTATTACCAGACAACCCTGTTATTAAATCTTTAAGTGATGAAATAATATCATCTCTTGAAGCTAATGATATTTTTATTTCCGCAACACTGCCAGCTAGAATTTTCCCTCCTGCCTTTAATCGTTACGATCAAGGAAACTCTTACGGAGCCCATATTGACAATGCTCTTCGCAGTTTTAATAATGTCAACAACTCTTCTAAAAATTGGTTTCGTAGCGACATTTCGGCAACATTATTTTTAAGTGATCCGGCTAGCTATGAAGGGGGTGAGTTGGTTATTAAGCACGATTTAGGGGTTCAACAAATTAAACTCAATGCGGGCGATATAATTATTTATCCAGCTAATACTATTCATCAGGTAAATGAAGTTAAATCTGGCACAAGGTTAGCTTCTTTTTTTTGGATAGAGTCAATGGTTAAAAACACTGAAGAGAGATCTATTTTATTCAATATAGATAATAATATCAGAAATATTTCGCAAAAATTTAGAGAAAAAAATATTTCTGATAATCAAAATATTGTCGAATTAACTGGCATTTATCATAATTTATTAAGAAAATGGGCTAATACCATTTCCACTTTCTAAAATTAACAGTGGAAATGGTATTAGCTAATAAATAATTTTATCAATTGCCGAAAAGAAGTTGGTTTATATTTTTCAAATTCTTCTTGTTTTATTAGTAAAGCTGTAAATCTAGCATCTTTTTGAATAAAATTTATATCACTACACCATTGATGAAGTCTTTTTAGTTTTTCAATATCATCTAAATCTTCTCTTCCCTTGGTTTCAACTATATAAATTTCTTTATTACTTAACTTAACAAAAAAATCAGGATAATAATTGCTTATTTCTCCATCTGAATTTTTGTAATCAATTCTAAATTGAACCGCAAAATAGTTTTTAGCATAAGAAATTATATCCTCGCAATTCTCAAGAAAGCCAGCAAATTCAAGCTCAAAACGACTATCACCAATGATCTTGTTAAAAGCACTTTTCTTTGGTATTAAATATCCTTGTTCTCTTATCGCAAACGGTCTTGATTTGCTAATTTTTATATAATCTTTAATTTCCGCATCGCCCTTATCAACAACTGTTAGTAAATTAATTTGTTTTTTGAATGTCTCGATAATGGTTTTTGTTGCTTCAATCTCTGATAAATTCCGTAAAATATTTAAATCATTGAGATCAATTTTTTTAACAAACAAATAATCTGTAATAAATATTTTTACCTTCTCAAACATAATATCAAAACCACTAACCAATCTTAGTTCTTTCATTATGGTTTGCGTAAAGAATCCGACAGCACTTTGATAGTTTGGAATAAAGTAATTATCTAATTCAGTTGTATGAGTTTTTTGATCAGATGCTATGTCTCTAAATACAATTTCTTTCTTCTCACTTTCACTAAAAATTTTTATATCAATCTTATTATAAACAAAGCTATCAAGATTTAACTCTGAAAGATTTTTATATTCTCTGTAAATTCTAGGGGTTAAGACAGGAATCTTAATATCAAGTTCATCAATATTTTTCTTTAAGTTTTCTTTATCAATTTCAATAATAATTGGTGATTTAGGCTCGAATCCTTCACCCATCTTCTTTGTCTCAAGCTCAATACCTTCGCTTTTTATAGATTCCACAAAATCCATAAAAGCCTGTGTCCCTATAACGCTTACATATTCAACAATATCAGATCCTCTATACATTCTTCTTAATCCCCTTCCAAGAGTTTGCTCTGGCAAAATATTGCTTTTTGCTGAATAGGCTCTTAAACCAACTATTGTGGTAACATTTTTAGTATCCCAACCTTCTTTAAGCATTAAAACCGAAATTATCGCTTTATACGGGCTTTCTATATTATCAATTTCATTTGATGCTTTTCTTAATTTTTTTAACTCTTCCTCATTTTTACTGCTAATATTTTCAGAAATTTCTCCGCTTTTATTGGTATGTATTGTCAATACTGCGTTTTTAAATTCGGGATAAGTGTTTTCAAGATATTCTGATACATCATCGCAATTTGTTGTATCGTCAGTCATTATAAAAAATACCGCTTTCTTGCCAATTTTGATATGCTGTTCATAAACTTTTTTCCACTCCAAATATCCAAGGTGAATATAATCTTTATATTTTTCTGTATATTTTGAACTTTTATATTCTTGTAATTTTGCTCTACTTGCTTGATCTGGCAAAACAGGATGCTTGGTAACATTTTGATGAATTGCTTCTACTAAAGAATAATCCGAAACAGTTTGCGCAAATATGGCGCCGTTATTGTGTTTAGGTGTTGCCGTAACATCAACTTGAATAGAAAGTTTTTTGCCTTTCATCTTCATTTTGTTGCTAATGTCTTCAATTGATTTAAACCATGCCAACTTCTCATGGTGAATATGGTGAGCCTCATCATTAATAACCATTAATTCATCAATATCCCTTATTATATCACTCAAATTTACCTTAGAATCATTTGTTTTTGCAACAGGCTTACTGCCAAGAAAATACTCCGATGTATCTTCATCTTCAAAACTAGCTATATTTTCTTTGCTGGTATAAACTCTGTGAATGTTGGTAAGAAATATATTGCCAGCTTTTCTAGCAACTCTAACATCATCTTGAAAATGAATAGAAATTTGAAAATCATCTCTCCAATTTTGCCCTTCAAAACCATTGTCAGGCAGAATTGGATCTGCAAAAAATATTCTTAATCCTGCAAAATCGGTTTTAATTCTATCAAGAACAATAATATTTGGTGCGATTAACAAAAAGTTACGAGAAAGTTCGGAATCTTGTTCGTATAATTTGTGAAAATAACTCCATGCAACTAAAAGGCTCATTACTTTAGTTTTGCCGCTTCCTGTTGCCATTTTAATTACTAATCTTAGCCAATCTTCAGGAAACATTGAAGAAGAAACCGCACCAGATGAATCATATCTGATTAAATCATATTTATCTTGGGTTTTTGCAACCTCATAAAGCCATATTATTGTTTCTAATGCTTCTCTTTGGGCAAAATAATATTGAAAACTAAATGTTTCATTGTCTGCATTATCCAGTAAATGCTCTGTTTGAAACCACCACTTTAAAAGAGCCTTGCTGGTATTGCTTGCACCGTCATATTTATCATCTCGCCATTTTTTAACCTCTATTCTAATTTTATGAACCAGTGGGGGTAATAATTTTTCATATCCTTTTTCTCGTAAATCTTCATCGGCAGGAAACCATCTAATTGATGGATCTAGTATTTTGTAGGGAGATGTTGGGAAGTTTTTATGTAAAGCCATTAGATTCAAATATTTAAATTTATTACTTTCATTGTATCATTGCCAAAAATATCAACTACCTTAATGGCAATTTTTCTTTTGCCCTTAGAAACCTCTTTGGCGACACTTTTTAACTCAACTGAACGATCCTTTTTTGTTCTAAATGATTGCCATTCATTTTCAAAAACATAACTTCCTGTCCAATATTCTTCCCATTGTCCATTTTCTTCATTTTTGGTTTTAATGATTTCTTTTTTACTCTCAAAATCAAAATCAATCGCCCAATAATCAATCCAATCTGTCCAATTTTTTGTTAGAATTTCACGAGTAATAATTCCGTTATTATCTTTGCAAATTTTTTTAATTACTCCATTTTCAATAACCACTTTATTGCCACCATTTTTCATTGAAGCCTCAATATTTTCGACAATATCTTGATTATAATAGGCGGCAAAATCAGTTAACTCTATTTCAACAAAATTATTTTTAACAATTGACTTAACTTCAATGTAAGAAACATCGTGAAACTGCACCTGATTTTTCTCTATTGCTCTTTTATCAAAAACTTCTCTGGGAATTTGTTTTAATGAGAGATCGACCCCTCTTTGTTTTGCATAATCCCTGAAGGTAGCGATATTCATTTCATATTCAAAAGCCAAAATATCGGCTTTGGTAATTTGTTTTTCTATACATTCTTTGATTGCATCTTCAACAAATGCCTTTGAAGCTGGCAAGCTTACCGAACCAATTGCCACAACTCGCCCAGCTTTTTTGGCAACAAAATTTCTAAAATTATCAATTTTTTCTGCTTTATATGCTTTTATAATGAGATTAACAAAATCCTTTTCTTTCTTCTGCTGTTGTTTTTGTTTTTGCTCTTCTCTTAAATTTTGATTAATGCCAACAAAATGTTGTCTTTCATATTTGCCTAAATTCAAAATTTCAAAAGCACGAAAATCTTTGCTGTTATTTTTTAATTCTCGCTGAACTCCAATCATTCTTTTTCTCGTGGTGTGAATCGAAAATTTACCTAAATCAGAGCCAATCCATTTACGACCAAGCTTTTCTGCAACTGCCAAAGTTGTGCCAGAACCACAAAAAAAATCGGCAACAAGATCACCTTCGTTGGAGGATGATTTTATAATTCTTTCGAGAAGAGATTCTGGTTTTTGGGTGGGGTAGCCGACATATTGATTATCTCCACCCTTAACTATTGGTAAATCATTCCATGTGTCAGTTAAAGGTGCACCTTCTGGCATGTAGTATCTTCCTCTTACTGTGTCTCGATACTTTTTATCATTTTCGTCAGTTTTATTAAATTGCTTTGGATCTTTTAAAGCTACGTATTGAATATTAAAAATCGCTTCATCAACTTCTTTAAAAAATCTAAATATAGTATCGTGTTTTCTTGAGAAGTGGCTTGGGTTTATTTTAAATTGATTGCCATAATGCCATATTATTTCATTTCCAAAATTCTCTCTTCCAAAAACCTCATCGAGTGCCATTCTAATATAAGAGTTTACCCTATAATCACAATGAACATAAATACTACCATCATCGGCAAGTAAATCTCTCATTAAAATCAATCTTTCGTAAATCATCGCAATAAAACTATCGGTGCCTCTTCCCCAAGTATCACGATAGGCAAGCTCTTCAAGCACATTTGGCTTTTTAGTTAATTCATCTTCGCCAATTTCAATCTTCATTGAAAAATCAGCTCCAACATCAAAAGGCGGATCAATGTAAATTAATTTTAAACCACCTTGTTTTTCAATTTCTTCTCTTAAAGCTCCATTTTTAAGGCTTGATAAAATTAATTTGTTATCGCCCCAAATTAGCTTATTTGTCCAGCCTTTGATTTGTCTACCTCTATCGTCAAGATCAAAAAAATTTCCTTGTATTTTTGCTTCATCAGTCTTTTCAGCTCTTGGTTCATCAATAATTTCAATTGATTGAAATGGCAAAACTAACATTGCAAATATCTTGATTCTTGCCATTCCAAAGAAGTTCAACTTCTTTTTTATCGACAAAAAGCAAAAAGCGATATTTTTCAGGCAACGGCTTTGCTGATTCAATAAGTTTTATTATATCTCTTTTTCGTGTTCTGTTATTTGTAATATTGTATATTTTTTAGTTTTTTATTAGATAGACTTTAGGGACTTTTTCTTGATTGCGATCTAAAAAAAGATAGCTAGATTTTCATTTTTATTCCAATGTCATTTTCAACCTATTTATTTTTTTCCTTCTACTTTAACAAGGGTATTTAGCTTCTAAGATAAAGCCCCTATTGCCTGCTAGTATTGTGCCATTTTCAATCTTACAATTTTAAATTTACTAATTTTAATTAATTATTATCAATATTTAATGATTGCCAAATAAACTCAGCGGTAAAAGGTAGTATTGGTGCTACCGCTTCGCAAATATTAATTAATACTGTATAAAGAACATTATAAGCATTCTGTTTGTCGTTATCGATATTTCCTTCTTTTATCGACCTCCAAAAGCGATGACGATTTCTTCTTATGTACCAGTTATTTAATATTTCAAAAAATCCAATAAATTGATGAGATGCCTCGATTGTATTATATTTAGCAAGATTTTCATCAATTGTTTTTATCGCAACTTTCATTTTTGCCAAAATATATTTATCAAGAGGGTTTTCAAGATTGAGGCTGTTATATAAGCGATTTGCCTTTATTTTGTCTGCATTGGCATAAAGACAAAAGAAATTAAAGCTATTGATAAGTGGTTTTATTGCTAAGCGAAACATTTCTTTGACTACTTTGCCATCTTTATCAATTCTTAATTCTTGACCCTGCATCACTGGTTGAGATATCAAATAAAATCTCATAGCATCGCTACCAATAGTTGAAAAAATTTCAAGAGGATCTGTATAATTTTTTAATCTTTTTGATAATTTTTGTGATTTTTCATCAAGAATTGTTCCGTGACAAATTACATTTTTAAAAGGTGCTTTATCAAATAGAGCAGTAGACAAAACCATTAAGGTGTAGAACCAACCGCGGGTTTGAGCTAAATATTCAGTGATAAAATCTGCTGGAAAGTTTTTTTCAAATTTTTCCTTATTTTCAAATGGGTAATGCATTTGCGCAAAAGGCATAGAGCCACTTTCAAACCAGCAATCAAGAACATCGGTAACTCTTATCATTTTTGAACAATCTTGATGTTCATGGTGATTAATGTCAGAACGAGGATCGCTTGGATTCAAACGGGAAATATTGTCGATATAAGGGCGATGAAGATTGTCAATTTTTATACCAAAATCTTTCTCTATTTCTGTGAGACTACCGTAGACATCGAGTCTTGGATATTTTTTATCAGTACTTTTCCACACTGGAACTGGACAACCCCAAAAACGATTTCGGGTAATTGACCAATCTCTTGCATTTTCAAGCCATTTACCAAATTGACCTTCTTGTAAATGATTGGGAATCCAGTTTATTCCAGATTCTAATTGAGATAACCAATCGATTTTACTTAATTCGTAATAACAAGAAGTATATTTTTTATTTAAACTTGCTTTTGGGTAGCCGTTATCTTCTATCTTGATTAATTTAAAACCGCATTTATCAAGCACTTTTTGTGAAGCGATGTTATCAATGACGATGCAGGCACATATTTCAGTTATTGGTAAATGTTCAAAACAATATCTTGCAAGACTTTTAGCGATTTCAGTGGCATAGCCTTTATTCCACGCTGATTTTACAAGTTGATAAGATATTTCTACTTTTCCTTCTTGAAAATTTTCATAACGAGGATGATAAAAACAAATTCCTGCTGTGCCAATAAATTCTAGGGTTTTTTTATCTAAAAGAATAAATCTTGGTAAGTTATGTTGTTTAAAATATTCTTGCCAATAAAGTATGTTTGCAATAGAAGAGTCTCTACTCATAATTTGTTCATCGGAAAAATAGTAGTATTTTCTAACTTCTGGATCGCTATACATTGATGCCAATTCTTCTAGATATTCAATTGACATTGGTTTTGCAATTAATCTTTTTGTTTCAAGAGAAATTACCTTTTTTATTGATGTATTATTTTTGTTTAAATCTTCAAATTCAGTCTTAAGAAAGGTTTTTCCATTATTTAATTCAACCATTCTTTCTTTGATATTGCTAACTTTAACATACCAAGAACTAACCGCTTTATAAATTAATGGTGTATCCGTTCTCCAACAATGAGGATAATTATGAAGATATTGTTCGGTTTTTAGCCAAGAACCATTAGATTTAAGATACTTTATGATGTCGTCATTTGTTTCAAAAACTTGACGATTATTCAGTGAAATTATTGCCATTATTCAATTAAGGTTATTTTATCTTTAAAATTAAGGCAACCTCTAAAGATCGAAATTTAACCCAATAAATTTTAACTTCAGAGATTTTTTGGTTTTGAATTTTTAAATTAAAAACTAAGTTCAAAAAATCTTATTTATTACAGCTTAATTTGGCAAGGTTTTTTAAGTTTTTTATGAATTTTGGTTGTGGTTTTTGTGTTTTAGGTAGTCGCGGTAGCTATCCTATCTCGTTTAATGAGTTGTCCTAGATGGATCCCTAGATGGATCCCTGAAGGATCCCCAGAAGGATTATATTGTAGAC
>CAMDGT010000035.1 GCA_945898025.1 Rickettsia typhi
CTTTTAATTTTTTAAATTAAAAGATTTATAAATATAAACTAAAAATAAAAAGGTAAAACTATGACCGTTAATCTTGATCAAATATCTGAAACATTATCATCTCTTACTGTTCTTGAATTAGCTGAATTAAGCAAAAAATTAGAACAAAAATGGGGTGTTTCTGCTACTATTGCAGTAGCTGCCGCTCCTGTTGCTCCTGTTGAAGAAGTAAAAGATAAATTTGAAGTTGTTCTTCTTTCTGCTGGTGATAATAAAATTAATGTGATAAAAGAGGTTAGAGTCATAACTGGTTTAGGTCTTAAAGAATCTAAGGATCTTGTTGACGGAGCCCCTAAAACTATAAAGTCTGATGTTAATAAAGCTGAAGCTGAAGAGCTTAAAAAGAAACTTGAAGCTGCTGGAGCTAAAGTAGACTTAAAATAGTTTTAAACATAGTTTTTATAAATTTAGTTTTTAAAAACTAAAAAACAGTAAGATTCCAAAGCCTTGTATTAACAAAATCAAGGTTTTGCTTGCTACAAACATGTTTTTAACTTAAATGAAATTTTGTATTTATTAATATAAAATTTCTTAGATTTTTGCTTTAATTAATATCAAATCAGTCTAAATATAACTTTAGATTTAATCAATATAGAGGTTTTAAAGGTGGCAAAAGCTCGTAATCTTAATCAGTCAATTTTAAGAAAAAGTTTTAGTAAAAATATTGACTTTGAGGATATTCCTCATCTTATGTTTTTGCAAAAAGAATCTTATGAAAAGTTTTTGCAAGCTGATATAGATCCATCAAAAAGAGTTAATTCTGGAATACAGTCGGTTTTCAATTCATATTTTCCCTTCGTGGATCCTTCTGGAAGAATAACAATAGAGTTTGTTAGTTATAGTTTAGGTGCATCAAAATACGAATCAAAAGAATGTCTATCTGCAGGAAGAACATTTTCTGTGTCTTTACATGCTCAATTGAGGTTAATATTATGGCATCACAATGAAGCTGGGCTTCCAAAAGAAATTCGTTCAATTAAAGAGCAGGAAATATATCTTTGTGACATTCCTTTGATGACAGATTCTGGTAGTTTTATTATTAATGGAGCTGAAAGAGTCGTGGTTTCACAGATGAGAAGGGCTCCAGGAGTATTTTTTGATAGTGAAAATGCTAAAATATCTGGCTCAAAATCATATACTGCAAAAATTGTTCCTAATTTAGGCTCTTGGTTGGATTTTGAATTTGATAGTAAGGATACGGTTTATTTTAGAATTGATAAAAAAAGAAAAATCCCTATTTCTTCATTGTTTAGAGCGATAGGAATGACTTCTGGGCAAATAATAGCGGAGTTTTACGGTTCTGTTGATGCATTTTTACTAGATAAAGGTTGGGCTACTGCTTTTGATTACGATATAATGAATGGTAAAAAAGCTCCATTCGACTTCGTTTGTGCTGATAGTGGAGAATTGGTTGTTAAATATGGCATTAAAATAACTACACAATTAATTGAAAAATTAAAATCTTTAAAATTTAGAAATTACATTCTAACTGAAGAAATACTCTTAGGTTATATAGTCGCAGGAGACTTAATTGATCAAGAAACTGGAGAGTTGTTGCTTGAAGCTGGTAGCATAATAAATTCAGAAAGCCTAAAAATTCTTGAAAAACTTAATTTTACAAAAATATCAATTATTAATCCAAGTAAATCAGATATAGGTCACTATATATACAACACCATGATTTCTGATAAAAATCAAAATCAAAAAGATGCTCTATTTGATATTTATAAATCCGTTAGAATGGGCGAAGCTCCTTCTTCTCTAGAAGTGGCAAAAAATTACTTCGATAGCCTATTTTTTACTGATGCTCGCTATGATTTATCTGATGTAGGTAGAATGAAAATAAATCATCGCTTATCCTTATCAATAGATTCTTCGCTAATGTATTTAACTGCAGAAGATCTTAAGCAGACAATAAGGATACTAAACCTAATTAAGCATAATGATTTAAAAACGGATGATATTGATAATCTTGGAAATAGAAGAGTTAGAGCTGTTGGTGAATTAATAGAGAATCAAATGAGAATAGGGATGTTAAGGGTTGAAAAATCAATATCAGAAAAAATTAATTCAGTTGATGTTGATACAATAATGCCTCAGGGTCTTATTAATTCTAAGCCTCTAATAACTGCAATAAAAGACTTTTTTGCCACTTCGCAGTTATCGCAATTTATGGATCAAACAAATCCTTTATCTGAAGTTACTCACAAAAGAAGACTTTCTGCACTTGGTCCAGGAGGCTTAACTAGAGATAGAGCTGGATTTGAAGTTAGAGATGTTCATCCAACTCACTATGGCAGGATATGTCCCATAGAGACTCCGGAGGGTCCTAATATTGGTCTTATTAATAGTTTAGCAACATTTGCAAGGGTTGATAAATACGGTTTCATTGAAACTCCTTACAGAAAAGTATCCAATGGTGTGGTTTCTAATAAGGTAACATACATGTCTGCTATAGAAGAAGTTGGCTTTGCAATCGCTCAATCAAATGTTCCCACTGATAAGGGTAACAAAATTACTGCAGATCTAGTAAGTTGTCGTAAAGATGGTGAATATATAATGTTACCTGCAGATAAAATAGATTATGTCGATGTCTCGACTAAGCAAATTGTATCGATCGCTACAACCTTAATTCCTTTTATTGAAAATGATGATGCTAATAGAGCTTTAATGGGCTCTAATATGCAAAGGCAAGCCGTTCCTTTATTGAATCCCGATATTCCTCTTGTTGGAACCGGCATGGAAGCTGTAATCGCAAATGATTCTGGTTCAGTTTTAAAAGCAAAGAGAGATGGGTTTGTTAAATTCGTCGATGCTTCAAAAATTATTATTGAAGCTGAAGATTGTGCTGAGGTTGATCTTTATAATCTTACGAAATACACAAGAACTAACCAAGATACTTGTATAAATCAAAAGCCAATTGTTAAAACAGGAGATTTTATTAAATCTGGTCAGATTATATCCGATGGCCATAGTATTTCTCAAGGTGAAATTGCTCTTGGTAAAAATGTTAGAGTGGCATTTATGCCTTGGGGTGGTTATAACTTTGAAGATTCTATTGTCATATCTGAAAAGTTATTGTCGAGCGATACATTTACCTCTCTTCATATCGAGGAGCTAGAAGTTGTTGCCAGAGATACAAGGCTCGGGCCAGAAGAGATAACTAGAGATATTCCAAATGTAAGCGATGAGGCATTGTCTAAACTTGACGAAGAAGGAATAGTTCACATTGGAGCTGAAATAAAACCGGGAGATCTATTAGTTGGCAAGACTACTCCAAAAAGCGAATCTCCGATGACGCCAGAAGAAAAGCTACTTAAAGTAATTTTTGGAGAAAAAGCTTCGGACGTAAAAGACTCTTCCCTTTATGCTTCTGCTGGGGTTAGTGGCAAGGTAGTTGATGTTAAGGTTTTTTCAAGAAAAGGCATGGAAAAAGATGAAAGGTCTGTTTATATAGAGATGCAACAAATTGAAGATTTGAACAAAAAGAAAGATATTCAGATTTTGTTTGTCGATTCTGCTTTAAAAGGCAAATTAATTGGCATTTTTACTGGTAAAAAAATTATTAATAATATAGATAAAATAAAAACTAAATCTACCCTAGAAGAGTCTGATTTAAGTGCTTTATCTAAGGCTCAGCTTTGTAAAATTGCAGTAAGTGAAACTGATGTGATGGATGTTGCTGAATCTTTTATTAAAAGTCATTCCAAACAAGTTTTAGAAATAGAAAAGACTTTCAATGAAAAAATTGCAAAAATTAAGGCTGGAGATGATCTTGGGCAAGGTGTTTTAAAGATAGTAAAGGTTTATGTTGCTTCAAAATATAGATTGCAGCCCGGTGATAAAATGGCTGGAAGACATGGAAATAAAGGTGTAGTTTCTAAAATTGCTCCAATTGAAGACATGCCCTTTTCTACTGATGGAGAGCCTGTAGATATAGTTCTTAACCCTATTGGCGTTCCATCAAGAATGAATGTGGGGCAAATTCTCGAAACTCATCTTGGTTTTGCTTCAAAAGAAATTGGTAAACAAATTTCTCATATCTTAGATTTTATTGCTAAAGGCAAGAAAGAATTTGTAAAAGAATTAAAATCAAAACTTCTTTCCGTTTATAATTCAAGTGATGAGATAGAGATTATCGAATCAATGAATGAGGACGAATTAATAATTTTTGCTTCAAAGTTAAAGAACGGAGTTCCGTTTGCAACTGGAACATTCGAAGGCGCAAAAGAAGAGTTTGTTACTAAGTTATTAGAGGTTGCTGGGATTGATAAATCTGGTCAAATTGAATTGTACGATGGTAAATCTGGTCAGAAATTTGACAGAAAAGTTACTGTTGGATACATATACATGCTGAAACTTCATCATTTAGTTGATGATAAAATTCATGCTAGATCTATAGGTCCTTATAGCTTGATAACTCAACAACCTCTTGGTGGTAAATCTCATTTTGGTGGTCAAAGATTTGGTGAAATGGAATGTTGGGCTCTACAAGCATATGGTGCTGCCTACTCATTGCAAGAAATGTTGACTGTGAAATCAGATGATGTTATTGGTAGGATAAAAATTTATGAAGCTATTATTCAAGGCAATCAAAACTTTAATTGTGGCATTTCTGAGTCATTTAATGTTATGATTAAAGAAGTAAGATCTCTAGGTCTAAACATCGAGTTAATTGAAGTTTAAGTGTTTGGCTATACTTTTGTATAGCCATTACTTAAAATACTAAATCTAAAATTCAAAATTAAAATATAAAATTACTTACTATTTATGTCATTTGTAGGAACCTCATCTCATGGATTATTCAGCATTAATTCTAATAATTCTGTTGATTCTCTCGATTTTAATGCGATTAAAATTTCTATTGCTAATCCAGAAAAAATAAGGTCTTGGTCTTTTGGAGAAGTTTCTAAGCCCGAAACTATAAATTATAGAACTTTTAAGCCAGAGCGAGACGGTCTTTTTTGTGCAAGAATATTTGGTCCAATTAAAGATTACGAATGTCTTTGTGGAAAATATAAAAGAATAAAATACAAAGGCATAGTTTGTGAAAAATGCGGAGTTGAAGTTACTTCCTCAAAAGTTAGAAGAGAGAGAATGGGTCATGTAGAACTTGCATCTCCAGTTGCTCATATTTGGTTTCTTAAATCTTTACCTTCAAGACTTAGCACCATACTAGGAACAGCTTTAAAATCTCTTGAAAAAGTTATATATTTTGAATCTTACATAATAACCGATAGTTTAATGTCTCCTTTGAAAGAGGGTGAAGTTATTTCTGAGGATGAATATGAGAAGCTTCAAGAAAAGCATGGTTACGGTAATTTCATTGCTGAAATGGGTGCAGAAGCGGTGCAAAAAGTTTTAAAAAGACTTGACTTGAAAAAGTTACAAAAACACCTTAGGGAAGAACTATCAGTTCAAACTTCCGATTTAAAAAGGGAAAAATTAATTAAAAGATTAAAATTAGTTGAGCAGTTTTTAGAATCAGATAATCAGCCGGAATGGATGATTATGAGTGTCTTGCCAATTATTCCGCCTGATATTAGGCCATTGGTAATGCTTGATGGTGGAAGGTTTGCAACTTCCGATCTAAACGAGCTTTATCGTAGAGTTATTAATCGTAATAATAGATTAAGAAAGCTAATGGAATTAAGTGCTCCTGAGGTTATTATAAAAAACGAAAAAAGAATGTTGCAGGAAGCTGTTGATGCCTTGTTAGACAATGGTAGAAGTGGTGCTGTTGTTAGAAACTCAAATAAAAAGCCTTTCAAATCCTTAAGTGATATGCTTAAAGGAAAGCAAGGTCGTTTCCGTCAAAATTTACTTGGTAAAAGGGTTGATTATTCAGGAAGAAGTGTTATCGTTGTTGGTCCTGAATTAAAGCTACATCAATGTGGCTTGCCTAAGAAAATGGCTCTTGAATTATTTAAGCCTTTTATCTACTCGAAATTAGAATTATATGGCAGATCTCCTTCAATAAAAGTTTCTAGAAAAATGGTTGAATCAGAAAGGCCAGAAGTTTGGGACATACTTGATGAGGTAATTAAAGAGCATCCTGTTCTTCTAAACAGAGCTCCAACACTTCATAGGCTTGGTATTCAAGCATTTGAGCCTCTTCTTACAGAGGGTAAGGCTATACAACTGCATCCATTAGTTTGTGCTGCATTTAATGCCGATTTTGATGGTGATCAGATGGCAGTTCATGTTCCTTTATCGATTGAGGCTCAAGTCGAGGCAAGAGTTTTAATGATGTCAACTAATAATATTTTGAGTCCAGCTAATGGTAAGCCTATTATTGTTCCTTCTCAGGATATAATTCTTGGTCTATACTATATAACAATGGATTCAAACATGGAAAACCAGACGAAGCCTCGTCCAGTTTCTGATTATTCCGAAATGGAACATGCTCTTCATAACGATGTTTTGTCAATTCATGATAAAATTTTATATCGCTTTAAGGTTAATGTAGGCAATGAACGATATTTCAAAAAAGTTGAAACCACTCCCGGTAGAGTTATTATTTATTATAACCTTCCTAACTCAATGAAGACAGATCTAGAATTGGTAAATAAGGTGATGACTAAAAAGGCGGTCACTAACTTAATAGATAATGTTTATAGAAGTTGCAGTCAAAAAGAAACGGTAATGTTTTGCGATAGAATCATGTCTTTAGGATTTAAATATGCTTGTTATGCCGGTATATCAATCGGTAAAGATGATATGGTTATTCCTGAAGGAAAGCAAAAATATGTAAACGATTCCTTCGAAAGGGTCAAGAAGCTTGAATCTCAATATCACGAAGGTTTGATAACCGCAGGAGAAAGATATAATAAAGTTGTCGATGAATGGACTAAATGCACAGATAAAATTTCTAAAGAAATGATGAAGGGTATGTCTAGATATAATGATCCGAAAACCACAAATTCTATTTACATGATGGCGGAATCTGGAGCAAAAGGTTCTGAGAATCAAATCAAGCAAATAGCAGGAATGAGAGGTTTGATGGCTAAACCTTCTGGTGAGATTATCGAAACTCCAATTATATCAAACTTTAAAGAAGGGCTTAATGTAACTGAATATTTTATTTCTGCTCACGGAGCTCGTAAAGGTCTTGCTGACACTGCTCTTAAAACTGCAAATTCTGGTTACCTAACTAGAAGATTGGTGGATGTTGCTCAAGATTGCATTATTATAGAAGAAGATTGTGGAACAAAAGATGGCTTAACTCTAGAATCAGTAATTGACGATGGAAGAGTTATTTCCGCTTTACACGAACAATCCCTAGGAAGAGTTCCTTTGGAAGATGTTTTCTCTGATGACGGTTCTTTAATAGTTCAAGCGGGTTCAATTATCAATGAATCTATATCTGATGAAATTGAAAAAAGAAATATTAAATCAATAAGGGTTCGCTCGGTTCTAACTTGCAAATCTAATGGCGGAACTTGTGTTAAATGTTATGGAAGAGATCTTGCTACTGGTAATGTAGTTAGTATTGGGGAGGCGGTTGGTGTTGTGGCTGCACAATCAATTGGCGAGCCAGGAACTCAACTTACAATGAGAACTTTCCATATTGGAGGTGCGGCACAAAAGGGAACTGATCAATCTTCTATTTCTTCAATATCTGACGGTGAAGTTAAAGTCTCTGCTCGTGGCACTATTTTAGATAGATATGGAAAAAGTATTGTTATTGGTAGAAATGTTGAAATTAAGTTGTTTGATAGTAAGGGAAAAGAAATACACAGCTACAGATTGCCATACGGTTCGACTGTTTTGCAAAAAGATGGAGCAAAAGTTAAAAAAAGTGATCATCTTGCCGAGTGGGATCCATACAATATTCCAATTGTTTCTGAAGTTGATGGTGTGGTTAAATATAATGATCTTAATGAAAATGTTTCTTTAAGAGAAAAAATAGAAGAAACAACTGGTGTTTCTACCAAAATTGTCATAGATTGGAAGCAGTATAGTAAGCAAGAATTAAAGCCAAGAATTTCAATTACCGATAACAATGAAGATGTTTTAAAAGATTACCTTCTTTCAATTGGAACAATTATTAATGTTATTGGTGGCGATGAAATTAAAGCTGGTGATGTTATAGCCAAGATTCCAAAAGAGTCTTCTAAAACTCGCGATATTACCGGTGGTTTACCAAGAGTTGCTGAGTTATTTGAAGCTCGTAAGCCAAAAAATGCCGCAATTATGAGTGAAATTGATGGTAAAATAGAATTTGGTAAAGATTATAAAGCTAAAAGAAAAATCATCGTTAGATCACAAGATGCAGATCAAGAGCCTATTGAATATAGTTTTTCAAAAAGTAAGCATTTATTTTTTGGCGAAGGTGAATTGGTTAGAAGAGGAGATGTATTAGTTGATGGAAATCTTGTTCCTCATGATATATTGAAAATATTAGGCCTGCAAGCATTTGCTAATTATATGATCGACGAAGTTCAAAAAGTATATCGTATGCAAGGAGTTAAGATAGATGATAAGCATATCGAGGTAATATTAGCGATGATGCTAAAAAGAGTAGAGGTAAAAAATTCTGGTGATAGCACCTTGCTTCCTGGTGAATATGTTGATCGTGATATTTTTGAAGAAACTAATCAAAAATTAATTGATCAAAAAATGGTCCCGGCACGATCTTCTTCGGTATTACTCGGAATTACTAAGGCTTCGTTGCAAACTAAATCTTTTATTTCAGCTGCTTCTTTCCAAGAAACAACAAGAGTTCTTACTGATTCTGCGATTCATAGCCGTTGCGATTATTTAAGAGGTCTTAAAGAAAATATTATCGTTGGTAGGTTAATTCCTGCTGGAACTGGTTTAATAGCTGCGCAATATAAAAAGCAAGC